>NZ_JUMS01000063.1:0-20289 GCF_001059415.1 Enterobacter sp. 940_PEND | reverse complement strand
AGCTTGCCGCGAATATCGTAGGCTTTAAAACAGGTTAATTTTTCCATGATAATTTTACCGTAATCTCAAACACGACCATACCTGTCAGCAAAACGTACAATATCATCTTCCCCAAGATAAGAACCTGAGCGAACCTCAATCAATTCTAAAGGGATCTTTCCAGGGTTTTCCAGACAGTGTGTTGCCCCAACAGGAATATAAATAGACTCATTTTCACCGAGAAGTTTTGTTTGCTCGTTAATAGTCACTTGTGCAGTTCCCGCGACGACAATCCAATGCTCCGCACGATGGTGATGCATCTGAAGAGAGATACCTTCGCCCGGCTTTACGGTCAATCGCTTAACCTGATAGCGGCTTCCCGTATCAATCGAGTCATATTTACCCCAGGGACGATAAACTTCACGGTGAGTATGATGTTCGTGACGGCCATCTGCTTTGATCGATTCGACAATTTTCTTCACATCCTGTACGGCGTTACGATCGGCAATCAATACAGCATCCTTGGTCTGAACAACGACCAAATCTTTCACCCCAACAGTAGTCAATAGCCCGGATTCAGAATACAGGAAGCTATTTTCGGTATTGCAGGACAATACATCACCTGTAACGACGTTACCCTCTGCTGTCTTATGGCTAATGTCCCAAAGCGAAGACCAGGATCCGACATCACTCCAGCCAGCATCCATTGGTACAACAACAGCATCTGAAGTCTGTTCCATCACAGCATAATCAATCGACTCATCAGGACAAGCCCTGAAAGCTTCCTCGTCAACGCGAATAAAGTTCAGGTCAGGATCAACAGCGCTCATTGCCTTTTCGCACGCCTCAAGAATATCCGGACGATATTTTTTCAGTTCCTCAAGATAGCGATCTGCGCGGAAGAGGAACATCCCACTGTTCCAGTAGTATTCACCGCAGGCAACATAGGCTTCTGCCGTTTCAAGATTTGGTTTCTCAACGAATTGCGCGACCTCGAATGCATCGGCATGCTCAACATCATCGCATGGAACACCTCGACGAATGTAACCATAGCCAGTCTCTGGTTTATGTGGGACTATGCCAAAGGTCACAAGCTTTCCATTTTCAGCATAAGGTAGCGCCTTCCGAACTGAATTACGAAACGCTTCTTCATCCTGTATTACGTGATCGGCGGCCAGAACCAGCATAAGCGCATTGCCCTCGTGCTGGGCACGAACAGCAGCAAGTGCAGCCAACGCAATCGCCGGAGCAGTATTACGACCAACCGGTTCGAGAATGATATTCTCAGTGAGTTTACTCATCTGGCGCAGTTGCTCGGCAACGATAAAGCGATGCTGTTCGTTACAAATAACGACGGGGCTTTCGCATTCAATGCCCTGTAATCGGTTAATCGTCGCTTGTAACATTGTCAGTTCACCTTCCAGACAGAGAAATTGCTTTGGATAGAGAACACGAGAAAGCGGCCATAAACGACTACCGGAGCCTCCGGCCATAACAACAGGAAATAATAACATGATTGCACTCACTTTAATGATGAATATAAACTCATTATATTCTTAACCATCAACTCTTTAGTAAACATAGTATCAAATCTGGCCTTCGCGCCTGTACTATACGTCTCACTGCTTTGAATAACAGTAACTATTCCTTTTGCAAGCGCTTTGGCATCATTAGGCTCAACAACGATGCCAGTCTCGTTGTGCTGATTAACCCACGCCACACCACTTCGAGGAATATTAGTCGACACAAGCGGTCTGGAAAAACTCATAGCTTCCAATTGAACTACACCAAAAGCTTCAGATTCATGAATCGATGGCAGACAAAAAACATCACATGCTTTGTAATAAGAAGCCAAATCCGAATAATTGATACTACCAAGAAGAATTACTTTATCTGACAATGCATCATTAGCAATTTTTTGCTTTAATGTATCAATTAATGGACCAGTACCACCAATAAGAACAATGTAATCATCAGGAAGATCCTTCGCAGCATCAATCAGATATTCCATACCTTTATAGTAAACAAGACGTCCCAAAGAAAAAATTATTTTTTTATTTTGATAACGCTGCTTGATACTTTTTTCAAGGTCCTCATTCAGTGGCATAACACGGGTATCAACCCCAATTGGAATACAAACAATTTTATCCTGATAAGGCTGCAAAGTTGGAGAAGACTGCCCATAAACAGGGCTAGTAACAATAATACTGGTACACTTATCTAAAATCCATTTTTGTAACGGAGCAAAAAGCATCAATAGTTTCTTTTGCTTAACAATATCGCTATGCCAATGGAGAACGATCTTCCCTTTGGGAGGGAATAAAAAGAGTGCCAACACAGCCAGTGGATTTGGAAGATGAACATGGATAACATCATAATTATTTCTTATCATTCTCCAGCGGGATATTAAGGAAAATGATAACGGTGTTGAAAAAAGTTGTGCAAATAATTTCTGACGGTAAACTTTATAACGGAGTTTATCGTCATTTTTTCTTTCTCCAATTGGATCAACACAGAGTACATCAACAGATTGGTCATTACTTTTTGCGATACCTTCACTTATATCGAATGCTACCTGTTCGATTCCACCATGTACTGGAGGGTAAAATTTACTAAACTGTAAAACCTTCATTCAAATATTCCTTTGAGAGATCACATCCATAAGTTTCGATGCAACATCACGTACGTCAAATTGTTCCAGCCTACGATATCCATTACGAATCAATACAGGACTGAGCTCATCATAATTTTCAATCAATTCACGTAACTTAGCACTAAAATCTGCTGAGTCCTCTGGATTAAAATAATATGCCGCATCACCACAAACTTCAGGGATACTTGCGCGGTCAGAAGCCATTACAGGACAACCGCGTTGCATTGCTTCCAGAGGAGGAAGTCCGAAACCTTCATATAGTGACGGATAGACAAAAATTGAAGCGTCTCTATATTTTAACTCTAAATCGTCATCTGATAGATAGCCACAGAATACAATGTTCTCATGCTTTGGAAAAGTCACTTTTGAGAAAGCAGCCCCTAACCCTCCCACCACGATGAGTTTATAATCTTCGATTTTTGAATTCAAAAAAGCATTAATAACAAATTCGATATTTTTTCTCGGCTCTAAGGTACCAACCAATAAAATCTCTTTATGCCTAGCCGCTTCATTTTCAATATGATTCTTGAGGTTAATAGATGTATCCACGGAATTTGGCAATACAGTGATCTTATCTGGATCTACCGCCAGATACTTCTCTATCTCTGATTTTGAAAAGTCACTAACCGTAAAGATGCCTCTCGCGATTCTCGACTGAATGGCATAGTTAACTTTATACACAGCACGATATAAGAAACGGAACCACTTTGGATATGCGTACAATGACATATCATGGATAGTAAAGTAACAGTTCTTGTAAAAGGCAGGTGATAACCCAGTGAAGCAGAGCAGTAACGGGCTACCGACGCTTCTTAGATAACGAGGTAACTCGATTTGTTCCCAGAAGTGGCCGTTACGATTTCCTATTTGAAGGATATTAAATTCCTTTCTCCATTTGTCATCAATGAGGTCAGTTTTCGGTGTTAAAAAACAGATATCAGGAACGTGTTTAACGAGTTCCCGACATAGTACCAATGCATATTGCTGTACACCAGTTTTACGTTGAGTCAAAAATCTCGCATTAATATAGATCATTTATTACTCGGCATTCTGTAGATGTAACACTGAAACATAAAGAAAGAATAAAAAAGGATAAATCTAAAAGGTAATGTAAAGAGCATCGAAGCAACAATATACATTAGAATGATAAAGTGATTCTTATTTGCTTTAAGTCTGGCTGACAATAAACATATACTTAAGACAAATATGAGTAAGCCCGGTAGGCCGAACGTTAAAATAATAAAACTTAAGACATCTTTAGGGGCGAAACTTTCATAGGCATTGGGATCCAATGAAGATAAATAAGATCTCATCTCATTACAGTTTACATCCAAACCAGAAAGAGCCTGACAATAGTCATGTATAAAAGGCGATAGTGTACTCTTGAAACCATATACTCCACTGCCAAGTGGATAATCACTAAGATGCCATATGCTTACAATTGGGAAACCCAAACGAGTGACATACGTCATGGTTGCAGAATTTGAAAAATGAGCTGCAATGAGTGCAAAAAGATCATAATAGATGAACGCAAGACTGACAAAAAGAACAATAAAAGATAACGGAATGAGCTGGTATGTATAATTATAAAAGCCCTTAACCTTGAAGAAATAAACTAGCCCAAGGAGCACTGGAATTATCAGGAATGAAAATTTAGCACCTGAAATATAGGTGGTAATAGCAAACAGACACGCAAGAATTAGTCTGTACTTTTGATTAGACAACATCACCATCAAGAACATTAAGCCATAAAAATAGCCATTTAAACTCGGTTCTGCAAAAGTGCCTGCAAAGCGAAAGTTTTCATCATATAACCAAGCCCCTCCTAATATTTTAACATGAAAACCAAACTTCGCCATGATGTAAAGTATCAGAGCAGCACAAAGAAATAAACTCGATATCTTGACACTAAAACTATATATATCAAAGTTACGTTCAAGTTCTTTAGCATAACTGAATATAACAAACCATAAGAGCATATTCAGTAAAAGCGCGAAGGTTTTATCATATTCAGCACCATGATAGAATGCACCAAGCGCAGCACCAATGAAAAGGATAAAGGCAAAAAAGAGTATCTTTGCAAGGTTAAGACTGCGAATCCTGAAAAGTACAAGCAATACGATTACAAGGATGATCTTCAGGCCAAAATCAGCAATACTTGAAAGGCCTTTCATCAAACCAATCTGAGAAAAGTCAACACCACTAAAAAGCGAATTTATTAATAATAGTCCAACAAGTGATTTGACAATAAAAGTTGTCGATAAATTATAGTTATTGACAAGTGTGCTACTGGAAATTTCGCTCACCTTAACCTCTTAGTTATTTATTTTTTAACATTAGTCCGTCGATAATCCCCCTAACAAAAGCCTTGTAGACATTATATGGCGTTTTGCGACAAAGTGGATAAACCAACCGGGTTACAATGGTAAAGAAAACGCTAATAATATAATAAGGAGCCTCTATGTTTTTTCTGGCAAAAAATATACGGTTCCTTGTCAAATAATATGCGCCGAATAGACTTAACCCCCCCCCAGTAGAAGTACTAACCTTATGAAACACTAGAGGTTCATTAATAATTCTAACCCGGATGCCAGCTGTGTTTGCACGATAGAGAAAATCAGTATCATCGTAATAAGCAAAGTAACGAGCATCCATCATACCTATAGTGGCAAACACCGAAGCATGCACAAGCAAAAAACATGTTGGTGCGTAATCGCACTCTTTTGGAATATTAGCGCAAACATCATCGTAGTCGGCGCCCTCAAAAAGATGAGGGGCGATAGCTTTTTTCTTATTAAAAAATGCCCCTGCGTACCAGACTTTTTTTTCTGGATAACTGAATATTACTGGTGAAACAAGTTTGTATTGTCCTTCCTCAGCAACACTCATCATTTTGCTGAGAGTATCTTCCTGTTCAAAAAGCAAGTCGTTATTTGTGAGCAATATATACTCACACCCATCTTTTAAAGCTTGTTCAATACCTTGGTTGTTGGCCTGCGCAACCCCAACATTATTTCCTTCATTATTAATATAGGTGTAATTTATATCTTTCTCTAAAAGAATTTCTTGCGTTAAGTTAAAAGAATCCTGATTTGTACTATTATCGACAATATAAAGATGCTTGTTCTGATAATTTTGTTTTTCAACACTCGAATAAAAGTCAGGCAGCACACCTGGAGAGTTGAAAAAAACAGTAACGAGTCCAACTTTTTTCACACTTTCACCATAGCAATATTAGTATTGATTTAACAAATTCTTGATGCTTTTTATTTGTTTTATTATGAATACAATAAATACAACTATAAAAGCTACCTGGATGCCATAAATAATATAATGGATAGTTACCGATTGAGTCATCACCAGACTGACCAGGCAGATGGCTATAATCACAGGTATTATCAGAAACGAGACAAATGTTAATTTTGACTTATATTCAGCTTCTGCCTGATATTTGCATGCGTAAACAGCCATGATTAATATGCCAGAAATAAACGTCGAGCAGGCAATTCCAATGGCGCCAAATATACGAACAAAGTAAATCGACAACGCAAAATTCAATATTCCTTCGAGCACTGGTAGCCAGGCAATTGACAATTGTTTACCGTAGGCGACTAACATAAGCCCGTAGGGCGCTGCAATCATTCGAATAAGATAAGCCGCAAGCAGCAAAGAAAACATAATGTGCAAGTTTGTCGCTTGCTGATACCCCAGCCAGACGCCAAGGATATGTATAGAGGCAAACCAAGCAATAAAAACACCAATAAAGACAATCATCGAGAAAAGGAAAATAAGTTTGTTGACCAGGAGTTCAACATGCTGGTTATTCCCGTGATTATGCATCCTTATCATGGGTTGAATTATAGGATTAATCATGGCTCCCAAAATCCCCACCCCAGCATTAACAAGTGTCATTAATACAGCAAAACCAGCTAGTTCCTGAAATGAGTATTTACCGACGGTAAAGGTGCCTATACCGGAAATTAAGAACTGTGCAATATTCCATACTAAGAGTCCACTGAAAAAGACAACTATGGTACGAAATAAACTTTTATCCAGTGATAACTTTGTTCTTCGAGATGTATTTTTTAATTTATATAAAATATAAAAAGCAATTTGATTAAAACTGTTTATTGCAAAATAAACCCATGCAATAACATCGAGACCATGATGAACAAGCAACAGAATCGACGTGCCCAAAATCACTTTAAAAAATATATTTATGCCAGCGGTAATATCATTGCGTTCTATACCAGTAAAATAACCAACAAAGGGTGAGAACACGTTATTAATGACAAATGAACTGCCAATTAATATAAGAATTAGTTTAGCATTAGCGTTGGTTTCTGAAACTTCAGGAAAAAATGAGAAAAAGAATTTTGCTAAAATAAATATTCCGCCCAAACATACCATGTTGAGCAGTAACGCAAAAAGCAATGACTGATGCATTGCCTTTTGAAGTTTCTGTGGGTTACTTAAATGAAGGGCGACAAAACGCCCTACCGTAACCTGAAGACCAATTCCAAAAATGCCGATTAAAACCCCGACCTGAAGAGTAAGGGACCAAATCGAAAAATCTACTTTTGAAAGATTGTGTAGTAAAACTGGAGAGATAACTATTCCAAGTATTACATTTGAGAAGCCATTTATTATATTGGATAAAGAGTTTTTAAGTAACCGCTTAAAACCACTCATATTTATCTCGCCAGTTCTTCTTTATAACTAGCTATCATAATTTTCAAATCATCAAGCACATGTTGTGGTTTATAATCCGGAATTTCATTAGTTAATTTACGTATGCTGGTAACAGGAAACTCTTCACGCGGAAAATTACCGTCATGCCAGTTAACTTTACAAGCCGTCTCTTTTTCTATGACATCAGCGATTTGTTTTGCTGTTACGTTAAATCCAGATGCGACATTGTATATTTCTTTATTGCCGTTTTGGTTTTCAGCCAACCACACACATGCTTTAGCGACATCATTGACCGAAACATAATCCTTAGCATATTCAGGTGCAACAAACATATTGATTTCACCATTATTAATGGCATGACGGATAATTGACGGTAAGAATAATGTACTATTTAGCGCTAAACCATAGACATTGCTTGGTCGAACCACAGTAACATCACGTTCGCTCTTAAGGCACAGCTCCTCAGCTACCAGTTTGGTCAGATTAAAAAGCTTCCTGTTATCATCCGCTGTTACTATCAGATCGTCAGTTTCATTTGCGCTATGATGGTTCATATAAACTCGAGTTGAGGATATATATACCATCTTTTCAAACTGTGCATCCTGCAGTAACTTTGCCAACAAGACCGTATTTGCTTCCAGCACAGAAAAATAACTTTTTGCACAATCACCATTGCCAGCACAATAAATGACTTTGCCCAACTCACCATTGAGGGAATTGCAGCTATTACGATCAGGAACAAAGACATCACGCCCTAGCTCTTTAAGCAATGTAACGATATGTGAACCAATAAAACCGTTACCCCCGATAACTGTATACTTAGCCATTTGTCCAGCCTTTAAGAATCTGTTCTTTGATACTTGCAAGTGAAGGTAAAATACAATCTTTAGCAGAAACTACAGGATTAGAAACTGGCCATTCTATACCAAGATCTGGATCGTTCCAGATAAGACCACCTTCATCAGTTGGATCATAATAATCTGTGCATTTGTACTGGAAACTAGCAGTATCACTTAATACACAGAAACCATGAGCGAAACCAGGAGGAATATAAAACTGAAGAAAATTATCTTCGGATAGAATGACTGAATGATGCTGACCAAATGTTGGTGATTCTGGGCGGAGATCAACGGCCACATCAAAAACAGAACCCTGGGTTACTGAGACTAACTTACCCTGAGGCTTTGTTTTCTGAAAATGAAGCCCGCGCAGAACATTTTTCGTCGATTTAGAACGATTATCCTGAACAAAGTCCAGACCAAATCCTACTTCCTGGTAACGTTTTTTCTGATATACTTCGAAGAAATAGCCACGTTCGTCACCAAAAACTTTAGGTTCAATAATTACAGCATCTTTTAAGGGCGTTTCAATAATTTTCATACTTTTTAGTACTTTATGTTAGATTTTCAGTCTTTAGCTAAATGCTGCAAATATTTGCCATAGTCATTTTTATTGAGCTCTTTGGCTAATTTTGCTAACTGTTTCTTATCAATGAAACCTTTGCGATAAGCAATCTCTTCCGGGCAAGAAACTTTGAGACCTTGACGTGATTCGATCGTCTGAATAAAGTTACCTGCCTCAATTAGACTCTCATGCGTTCCTGTATCAAGCCAGGCATATCCACGTCCCATAATAGCAACTGAGAGCGAATTTTTTTCCAGGTAGAGGCGGTTAATATCAGTGATCTCTAATTCACCACGCGCTGACGGTTTCAGCTGTTTAGCCATCTCAATGACGTCATTATCATAAAAATAGAGACCAGTCACAGCATAATTACTTTTTGGCTTCAGTGGTTTCTCTTCTAAAGAAAGCGCTTTGCCATTCTCATCGAAATCTACCACGCCATAACGTTCAGGGTCTTTCACATGATAGGCAAAGACTGTAGCTCCTTTTTCCTGATTCATTGCCATTTCAAGTTCTTTTGGCAAATCGTGACCATAGAAAACATTGTCTCCAAGGACTAATGCACAAGAATCGTTACCGATAAACTCTTCACCAATGATAAATGCCTGAGCAAGACCATCAGGACTTTCCTGGACTTTATATTCAATGTTCAGTCCCCATTTTTTACCGTTATCCAGTAATTGCTCAAAGCGCGGGGTATCCTGAGGTGTGCTGATGATGAGAATATCCCGAATACCCGCAAGCATCAGCGTGCTTAACGGATAATAAATCATCGGCTTATCATAGATTGGCAGCAGCTGTTTACTAACCGCCATCGTCACAGGGTAAAGGCGAGTACCTGAACCACCGGCTAAAATAATTCCTTTTCTTTTTGACATGTTCAATGCTTCTTATGACGGGGTTGAAAAGATTAGCGTTGCTCGTAATTTTTATTGATCCAGTCCTGATAGGCACCACTCATAATATTTTGGACCCAATCCTGGTTATCAAGATACCAATGAATCGTTTTCTGAATACCAGATTCAAAGGTCTCTTGAGGTTTCCAGCCGAGTTCCAGAGTGATTTTACTGGCATCGATTGCATAGCGTCGATCGTGGCCTGGGCGATCGGCAACATAAGTGATTTGTTCGCTGTACGAGGTATTCTTCGGCTTTATTTCGTCAAGAATATTGCAGATGGTCTGTACTACTTCAATATTCTTTTTCTCATTATAACCGCCGATATTGTAGGTTTCACCTACGATACCTTCCGTGATAACGGTATAGAGTGCACGGGCATGATCCTCAACGTACAACCAGTCACGGATCTGATCACCTTTGCCATAAATAGGCAACGGTTTACCTTGTAATGCATTGAGAATTACCAACGGGATTAACTTTTCTGGGAAATGGTAAGGTCCATAATTGTTTGAACAGTTAGTCACAATAGTTGGGAAATTATAAGTCCGATGCCACGCGCGTACTAAATGATCGCTTGATGCTTTAGAGGCAGAGTACGGGCTGCTTGGAGCATAGGCGGTATGCTCAGTAAACAATGGAAGACTTTTGTTATTATCCCATTCATCAGGATGAGGTAGGTCCCCATACACTTCATCGGTTGAAATATGATGGAAACGAAATCCCTGTTTCTTTTCACCTTCCAGGTTTTGCCAGTATTTTCTGGCTGCTTCAAGCAAGACGTAGGTTCCAACAATATTCGTTTCAATAAACGCAGCAGGGCCGGTGATTGAACGGTCAACGTGACTTTCTGCTGCCAGATGCATTACCGCATCAGGTTTATGAGTTGAAAAGATTGCTTCTAACGCCTGTGCATCGCAAATATCAGCATGAACAAAAGCATAACGTTCGCTATTTTCAATGTCTTTTAAAGACTGAAGGTTACCTGCATAGGTTAACTTATCAACATTCACCACATAATCAGTTGTTGATTTAATAATGTAACGCGCTAATGCCGAACCGATGAACCCGGCACCACCAGTAACTAATATTTTCATTTTTTATCTCAAATAAGTAAAAATGGATTGCATTAAAGAACACTTATCCATTCATTTCGTTCGAAACAGTATTTTTTGATTACTTTTGCAGGTACACCAGCACAAACACAATAATCAGGTATATCTTTTGTCACTACAGAGTTTGCTGCAACTACACTATTTCTACCAATGCAAGCACCAATTATAGAGACATTTTCCCCTATCCAGGCGCCTTCTTTAATAACTACATCGTCTTTAAATATAACCGGTTGCTGGCTGACTGGAATCTGAATATCTTTGTATTCATGAAGGTTATCTGATATATATACCTTATCGGCGATAAGAACATCCTTTTCGATAACTACACGACGAACACTTACAATGTGAAAAAAGCGACCAATATAAACGTCATCACCTATATTCAGAATCGGATTATGGTTGTCAATTTTTAATGCCAAGGCCCATAATCCCGGTTGAATTACTACTCTATCGCCAACCTCTATATACTTCATGCCTTGCAATATATCAGGCTTAAAAATACCACTTTTAATTCCGAATTTTTTAAATGAAATGCGAAATGTAAATGAAGAAAAAAGAATGGCTATTTTTCGTTTGACCTTGAACATCAACTCGTACATTATAATCTCTTTTTAAATTTTGAGGAAAAATCTACAAGGGTATCTACATCAAACTCCCACCAGGGACAATTTATATTTTGTCTATCCCGTATGAATTTCGCAGGAACACCACCTACAATAGTATAGGGTTGAACATCTTTGGTAACAACCGCCCCAGCCCCAATGACGGCTCCATCGCCAATAGTCACACCATCCATTACAATGGCATTTACGCCAATCCAAACATCATTGCCTATAATGATTTTCTCGGATTCAGCGATAGACTCAATCACTTTTTCATTAACTCTATGATTTTTCAATCTATATGGAAAACAGGTATTTTCAGAGTAAAATATCGGATGTGTTGAAAAAAAACCAACTGGATGTTTGCCAAGACCTATTTTAACACCTTCAGCAATAGAACAAAATTTACCAATCTGACAATTGTTTACAGAGGCTGTGCCTGCGAAATATGTATAATCACCTACTATAGAATTAGTTATATTTGCGCGACGAAATAAAACAGTGTAGCGACCGAATTGTGTAGACCGATTTTTTCTTTTATAAAAATATGATAACAATTTTATTTTAATTCTCGATAAAGCTTGCTTCATATAGTGACCTACACTTTGTAATATCAATTTAGTTTGAAAAATCAACGCTACCGCCCCTGGCTCAACAGCTACCAGTTCACTGAAACAATGGGCAAATTGTTCAAAATCTATCTTTCTTACACATTGAGTATGAAAGATTTAATCTGATATTGTGGTCCTAATTGCACATCAAAACAAGAAAAAAACCACAGTTTTACTTAATGGCGTTTCTTAGCATCAGTACGTGACCCGCTGATTTTTAAATAAAAAACGGCAGAGAGCGATGAGAATGTATCATTTGCTCTTCTGCCGCTATTGTGTTTGTCTAATAACCAAACAGCTACTCAGCTAACAGTTGCTCGATTTTCTTACGGAACTTCGCCCCTTCCTTGAGGTTACGCAGTCCATAATTCACGAACGCCTGCATATACCCCATTTTCTTACCGCAGTCATAGCTGTCGCCGGTCATCAGCATAGCGTCTACGGACTGCTTCTTCGCCAGCTCGGCAATCGCGTCGGTCAGCTGAATACGGTCCCAGGCGCCTGGCTCGGTTTTTTCCAGCTCGGCCCAGATATCCGCGTTCAGAACATAACGCCCCACCGCCATCAGGTCCGAATCCAGCGTCTGTGGCTGATCCGGTTTTTCGATGAACTCAACGATGCGGCTCACCTGCCCTTCCGTCTCCAGCGGTTCTTTAGTCTGGATCACAGAGTACTCGGAGAGATCGCCCTTCATGCGTTTCGCCAGCACCTGGCTACGACCCGTTTCATTGAAACGAGCCACCATTGCCGCCAGGTTGTAACGCAGCGGATCGGCAGATGCCGTATCAATAATGATGTCCGGCAGCACGACGATGAATGGGTTATCACCCACAACCGGACGGGCACACAGGATAGAGTGGCCCAGGCCCAGCGGCTGCGCCTGACGCACGTTCATGATGGTCACGCCAGGGGGGCAAATAGACTGCACTTCCGCCAGCAGCTGGCGCTTAACGCGCTGCTCAAGCAACGCTTCGAGTTCGTAAGAGGTGTCGAAGTGGTTTTCTACCGCATTCTTGGACGAGTGCGTAACCAGGACGATTTCTTTGATCCCTGCAGCAACAATCTCGTCGACAATGTACTGAATCATTGGCTTGTCGACGATCGGCAGCATCTCTTTAGGAATGGCTTTTGTGGCTGGCAGCATATGCATGCCCAAGCCTGCTACCGGAATGACTGCTTTCAAATTAATCATTATTTCTTCCACCTTAAAATGGTTGACGAATTATAGCTCTTAAACCTGTTTTCGCCAGCATGATTTGCCGTAATCCTCAGGTAATGTTACGCCTTAGCCCTACAAATTTCTGTAGTTGTAATCTGAATAGATCACGCTTCTTTCCCAGGAATAGTCTCAAAACAGCTAATTGTCGATTATCTGTGCGGAAGCGCAAAGTTAAGCTTTTCAACGTTCACCACCTGCTGGTCGACCCGGTCAATATCCACCGAGCTTTGCCCCTTCTCATTCACCGCTTTAATGTTCGCCAGCGACAGCAAGGTCTCATCTTTAGCCATAAATTTACCCCGAACATCCTTGCGCAGGTCGAAGTTAATCTTCAGGGCGGGACCCACAGCGGCTTCCTGCATCACATTGATGTTGCGTAAAAAAAGATGCTGCGGCTTGTTGTGCAGTTCAAGCGTAGCACGCTGCATTTCCACGTTGGTTATCGCCACAAACGATGTGGCGTTACCGGATGAAATCTGTATTCCGCGCAATTTATACGCAAGCTGTCGATTATCGAGGTGAATATTATTGAGCTTGAAATTCTGTGGGATGGACAAATAATCGCCTTTTATCACCCCATAGCCGATTAACATTCCGGCGCTGTTCACCATATCGACATTATCAATAATGAAATTATCACAGCCATAAATGGCCACCGTGGCATTGTCTATTCCCGCCTTTTTACTGAAATCGGGGGTAATATTTTTGGCTTTGATATTGCGGATAACAAAATGCTTACCGTTTTCAACGTGCACCAGCTGGCGACAGTTGCTGCCGGTGATGTTTGCCACCACGAAGTTCTTGACGGTTTGCTTCTCAGGATAGTCGTTATCGTAGGTGCTGCCGGCGAGGCCAATGCCGATGCCCCAGTTGATCTTGCCGTTGGTGCAGTTGATGTTGTCGATGACATGATCGGAGATCAGGATATTGCGATCGTTGATGGCGACGTTCCACTCGATCGCATCGCCCTGAAGATGGCTAAATTTACTGTTGGTGATGCGGGCACCGTCCACCTGGTTGTGGAACCCCTGGCGCAGGATGGCGTAGTTGGCCTGACTCACGCTGATGTTATCAATCAGCAAATTACGCATCACGCTCGGTTTCTTGCCGCCGATGTAGATCTGCGTTACCGGGCCAAAACCGCTCATGGCCAGCCCTTTGATGACGCAGTCAGAGCCGCGAACGTCGAGCGTAATGTTCTCCGTGCGACCGGCACCTTCGCCTATCACTTTGCTACCTTCCTGCAGCACAAAGCGGCCGCGCCCGTTGCCGGTTAACGCCCCGCGGATCAGCAGCGTTTTACCGTCGGGAATGAAAATGCCCGTATTGATGTTTTCGCAGGTGAGCCCGGCCGGGACCACGACGGTGTCGCCGTCATTAAACGCCTGCTTAAAGGCGGCGATCCAGTCGTTGTTATTGTACTGATTAACAGAGACCGTTCTGCCGCTTGCCGCCCGCGCGATGCGTGACGACAGCAGCGGCGTGGCCGCCAGAACGGAGAGAGAAGAGACAAAGGTGCGTCGGGTAATCTTTTTCAGCATACATCCTCGGCGTTACAGCGTTTGCAGCAGGCTCGCTAACTGGCGGTTAATCACCTGCTGGTTAAAATCGGTTTCCACTTTTTGTCGGGCGTTATGGAGCACGGGCTCCAGCGCCTGCTGGTCAATATCGCTGAAGGCAGCTAATCGGTCCGCAAGGGCCATCGCGTTATTCTCCGGCACCAGCCAGCCGGAGTGGTCAGACTGAATCAGCTCCGGGATCCCGCTGTGCAGGGTTGATACCACCGGAATACCTACGGCCATCGCCTCCATCAACGCCACCGGAATGCCTTCCATATCACCATCGGCGCCCGTTACTGAGGGCAGCAGGAACACATCTGCCTCATCGAGCATGGCCTTGACCTCGTGGCTCGGCTTGAAGCCGGGCATCTCTACGACATCTTCCAGCTGATACTGTTCAATAAGCGTGCGCAGACGACGCTCCCACGGCCCAATGCCGAGAATGCGATAGTGGAAATCCACCCCGCGCGCTTTCAGCTGGCGGCAGGCTTCAATGGCCACATGGAGGCCTTTCTTCTCGGTCAGGCGAGCAACGGAGATGATCTGCAGCGGTTTTCCCGGCACCTTGACAGGACGGCGTGTGAAGCGCGTTAAATCCACGCCCATACGCGAAACGGCAATTTTCTCTCCCGGGCAGCCCATGTTTTTCAGGCGTCCGGCCCACAGGTCGCTGATAGGCAGCATCATGTCGCCGCGCCTGAACAGCTGCTGATACTCCGGCGTGTAGTGGTTCAGCACTTCGCGGCTGGAGATATCGATACCGTGGAAGATGGTCGCAATTTTGCCGTCAATCACGCCCAGCTCGCGCAGCTTCGCGGCGGTGACGCCCGCCGGGCCAAAGTGGGCGATAAACACGTCGGCACGATACGGCTGCGCGGTTTGCCCGCAGATGGCCGACAGGATCAGATTGCGGGATTCCGCCCCATAGCGGGAAAAATTCAGCGCCCGCCACGTCGACGCGCGGTGGATCCCGCGTAAGGTCTGGCTGGCCCGGTGGCGCAGCTTGCTCAGCTTTCCGGACGGCTCATCCTGAAGCCAGCGGGTTTTCGCCTCCAGCCCATACTGGATATACGCCGCATGGGTATTTTTGGTATCGCCCTTTTGCAGGGCGATAATCTCCACGTCATATCCCATATCGATAAACGCGGTGATTTGGTTCAGGACAAACGTTTCAGACGACAGCGGAAATTTCAGTAAGAAGAAACCAACCTTCATTTCCCCTCCCGCACGCGGTCAAGTACCGATTTCACCATCCCAATGCCCTTCTCGCGCTCGGCTTTCACCGCCACGGCCAGGCGTTCATTGATGGCGGGCAGTTGACCCAGGGTGTCCCCTACCATCGCACCCAGCGAACCATCCAGCAGATGGCGGATATCCACGGCCATTTCCGGCATACCGAGCTGCTGCATGATGCCTGCTGATTTGTGCTCATAGTTGATGGCAATGGCCGGCGTGCCAAAGTTCATGGAGATAATGGCGGAGTGCAGCCGCGTGCCGACGGTCAGGTCGCAGGCGGAGAGAAGCTTGCCCATCTCCAGGTCGTTTAGTTCGTCCATCACCACGTGATAGCGCGACGGATCGTTAACCAGATTGCGCAGGTTCAGCGCCACCATGCGGTCGTCTTTGTTATAGCTGTCGATGCCGGTGCAGGTGGAGAGCGCCAGCACCTGGTACCCGCTGTCCAGCACGCGGTTCACCACGTCGGCGAAGGCTTTCTCATACGCCGCCTGCGTCGTACCTAAACGCTTATCGAAGGGCGCCAGCTCGCGCAGGGTAATCGCGACGGTTTTCTGTTTCGCCGCCACGTCGAGCCAGTGCTGCACCGCGTAGCTCGGCTGGAAGCTGTCGTCCTGATGATCCACCAGCCACGCGGTGTCCACGCCGTGCTCAACTTTTGAGGTGTCAATTTCGCTGCGCTTCATCATGCCGAGGCTGACCGACTCGCGTAGGATCAGCGCGTCGCAGTGACCGAAGACGTAGTTTGCGAGCTGGTTAAACTGCGGATCCTGGAATGGCCCGACGCTGTGGCCAATCATAAACAGCGGCTTTTTCGCCATAAAGGTACAGAGCGCATGCTCAAACTGCGGCACGCCGTAGAGATCGACGAAGAACGATCCGCCGACCTGAATAATGGCGTCGTAGCCGGACAGCAGACGCACAAAATCGGTAAAGCCCTGCGCGATCGCGATGTTGCGCAGCTTGCCGGTATCGGTCACGCGGGAAAGCAGCACCTGGTGTTGGTAGCGACGACGCAGCACTTTCTTCACGCGGCCCATCACGCCCGCGGCGTTGTTATGCTGTTTCATCTGGCTGTAAAGCGGGTCACCCATCACCGGGCGGTTCAGTAACCAGGATGAGCTGACCGGATAACGGCTCATCACGTCCACTTCGGTCTCAGGCTTAAGGGTGTTAATTGCATCCAGTAAACCGCGCAGGATGGCGCTGTCGCCACGGTTGCCGCAGGTATGGTTGCCAAGAATTAATAATTTCATAATGGCCTCTTAAATAACTAGCCTGCGCGAAGCAGCGTTTTCATTTTTTCGTTACGGCAAAACTGGCGCTTCATCTCCACCACCAGCGCATTGCGTGACAGCACAATCATCACGCCAAATGCCAGCGCCCCCGCAGCAACCTGCACCGCCAGCAGCGCGGCCAGCGGCAGGTGACCGCTGAGAATAATGCCCAGGCCGTAGCTCACCGCCAGAGTCGGCAAGGAGAGATAGAACGGCAGCCACAGGCTCAGGATGTACTGACGGTAGCTGGAGCCCAGCACCGGCTTGATCATGATGAAGTAGCTCAGAACGGTATTGACTACCTGCACCAGCAGGAAGCCCAGCGTGACGCCGATGGCGCCCGCCATATGCCCGCCGACGATAATTGCCGGAATAAACAGGAAGGTTTTGAACACGTTGAACTTAAAGCTAATATCGACGCGCGCTTTTGCCATCAGCAGGGAACCAATCGGATTCCCCACGGAGCGCAGGAGCCCCACCACGCACAGCAGCTGCAGGATCGGGATGATGCCGTTCCACTTCTCGCCAAACACCAGCGGCACGAAGTTGCTGGAAACCACCATCAGCCCCAGCAGCACCGGGAAGTTAATGATCCCCACCACGGAAAGCAGCTTGTAGAAGTTAACGCGCAGCTTCTCGGTGTCGTCCTGGATCTTGGCGAAGGCCGGGAACAGGACGCGGGTGATGATCGGGTTCAGCTTCATCGGCGGCACCACCGCGACGTTGTAGGCCAGGTTGTAGCCCCCCGCCACGCTCGCGCCAAGAATACGCGCCAGCACCAGCGTCGACAGGTTGGTATTCACATAGTTGATAATGCTGTCCGCCGTCAGCCACGCGCCAAAGCGCAGGTTGGACGAGACGGATGCAAGAGAGAAATGCAGCCCGGGACGGTAAATCTTGCGGCCAAAGTAGCCGAACAGCAGCGTACGCACGGCAGAGTTAACCAGGTATCCGAGGATGGCGGTCATCGCCAGCGGCCAGAAATGGGCGCTCACCACGGTAAAGGTAAAGCCCGCCAGCACCGCGCTGGTCTCGATCATGCCGATCTTGTTGAACTCCAGCTCTTTCTGCATCAGCGCGCGGAACTGCTGCCCGTGCGGGATCACCACGAAAGCAAACGACAGCGTGCGCATCAGCGGAGCCAGATCCGGGTTGTGCAGCACGCTGGCGATGGTATCGCTCAGCAGGAACACCAGCACGAACACGAAAATCCCCAGCCCCACGTTCAGCCAGTAGAGCGTGGTCAGCTCCAGATGGCTGATCTCTTTGCGCTGGATAATCGAATTGGCGATACCAAAATCAGACAGCGTATCGGCCAGCGCGATAATCACCAGCGAGACGGTCAAAAGGCCGAACTGGTGATTATCAATAATGCGCGCCAGCACGGTCATCTGCACCAGACCGAGGCCAATGATGACGATGGTCGCCATCGCTGACCACTTCGCCCCGCTGATGGTTTTTTCACGTAAGCTCATCTTAGTACGCCGCTTTGTTCACGAAACCTTTGAAGATGGTCAGAAAAACAATCTTGATATCGAACCAGATACTCCATTCACGGATGTACTCCAGATCGAATTCGATACGTTTTTCCATTTTTTCCAGCGTGTCGGTTTCGCCGCGCCAGCCGTTGATCTGCGCCCAGCCGGTAATGCCCGGCTTCACCTTATGGCGCAGCATGTAGCCTTCAATCAGCGAGCGATACTGCTCGTTGTGCGCCACCGCGTGCGGACGCGGGCCAACAATCGACATCCCACCGGTGAAGACGTTGATAAACTGCGGGAGCTCGTCCAGAGAGGTGCGGCGCAGGAAGTTCCCCACGCGGGTGACGCGCGGATCGTTCTGCGTCGCCTGAGTCACCACCTTGTCGTTTTCCATCACCTTCATGGAGCGGAATTTCCACACCATAATCGGCTTACCGTCCATACCGTAGCGGGTCTGGCGGAAGATAACCGGGCCGGGAGAGCTCAGCTTCACCGCGAGGGCAATGCAGCACAGCACCGGGGAGATGAGCAGTAAAATCAGCGAAGAGAGCACTATATCTTCCGCGCGCTTCAGCACGCGGTTAATGCCCGACAGCGGGGTGTCGTACAGCGGTACCACCGGCACGCCGTTCACTTCTTCAATGCGTGAATGGAGGATGTTAAAGGTAAAGACGTCCGGGATCAGGATCACCGAACAGGTGGTGTCCGCCAGCTCGCGCATCAACTGCTTGATGCGGGATTCGTCTTTCATCTGCATGGCGATGTAGACGTTGTGAATTTTGCCGGCTTTCGCGTCTTCAATAAGCTGTTCGTAATTGCCCGCCCAGTCCGAGGGCACGCCGCCCGGCTTCGCGTCGTGGTAAATCCCCACCACTTCAAACCCTAACCACGGCTCTTTGCGGAAGCTGTCGAGTAGGACCTTACCAACCGGCAGATCGCCCGCTACGGCAACGAAGCGACGGTTATAGCCCCGGTTGCGCAGCCAGCCCGCCCCAAAGCGGATCAGGGAACGGCACACCACCATGCCGACGCTGGTTAACAGATACCAGCTCAGATAGGTCACGAGGCGATTATCAAAATCATGGCTAAACGCCACCAGGCCCGCGCTGAAGATCAGGCTCAGGGTCCAGTTCTGCAGCAGCAGCATCAGTTCGGTGGTCATTTTCACGCCGCGCCACGAGCGGTAGAAATCGGTCATCCCGCCGATCATCTGAAACACGACCAGCGCAATGAGTGCCATCAGCAGATGCATATATAAGAACGGCAGCCCGCCGATCCGACACACCGCCCATAACCCACCGACCATGATGGTGATATCAGAAAAACGCTGCACCATAGAGATTAACGATGCATTCGTTCTCGCTCGTTCGCGTTTTTTTAGATTCGTCATCGTTGTTCCTGTATTCGGTTCCCCCTCCCGCCGGGAGGGGCAATTGTTACTGATTCAACAGCGCCAGAATGTCCTTCGTTCGGGCTTCCATCAGCGCCGTGTCAGCACGGGACTCCACGTTCAGGCGCACCACCGGCTCGGTATTGGACGAGCGCAGGTTGAAGCGCCACTGCGG
>NZ_JUMS01000062.1:0-324 GCF_001059415.1 Enterobacter sp. 940_PEND | reverse complement strand
GGGGTCGGTTCCGGCTGAGGGCGAAATGACACCCTAAGCTTTCGGTTCCTTGGGCCAAAGATATTCGCCAGTCAGTAGAATGTGCGCCCAGCCCAATGGGGATATGTGGGGAAGAAATTCAGGGGGAACATCCAACCCTTCGTTCCGCCGCTCCGTGACGGCATGACCAAGATGGACGGTATTCCAGTAAATGATCACCGCAGTCAATAAATTGAGCCCAGCGATTCGGTAGTGCTGCCCCTCTGTCGTGCGATCGCGAATTTCCCCCTGCCTCCCGATACGGAGCGCATTTTTGAGCGCATGGTGGGCCTCTCCCTTGTTAAG
>NZ_JUMS01000061.1:0-626 GCF_001059415.1 Enterobacter sp. 940_PEND | reverse complement strand
AAAAAAAAAAATTGCAGTCAGGCCGGAACGGCTGCTGAACCGGTACAGGCGGGTTCCGGGCGCAGCGCCGGACCAGTCACGGAGCACTAGCGGAGTGTATACTGGCTTAAGATGTAGCATGGCAGTAACACATAGCATTAATGCCACATAAGACAGGCGCAGAAAGTGAAAGAAAACGCGTCAGGAGAAAATGTGATACAGAATATATTCCGCTTCCTCGCTCACTGACTCGCTCCGCTCGGTCGTTCGGCTGCGGCGAGCGGGACGGGCTTACGGATGGATCAGAAATTTCCTGGGGGATGCCAGGAAGATACTTAACGAAGAAAGCATAAGGCCGCGCCAAAGCCGTTTTTCCATAGGCTCCGCCCCCCTGACAAGCATCACAGAATCTGACGCTCAAATCAGTGGTGGCGAAACCCGATGCGGCTTAAAGATACCAGGCGTTTCCCCCTGGTGGCTCCCTCGTGCTCCCCCGCATTCCTGCCTTTCGGTTTACCGGTGTCACTCCGCTGTTATGGCCGCGGTTTCTCATTCCACGCCTGACACTCAGTTCCGGGAAGGCAGTTCGCTCCAGGATGGACTGTATGCACGAACCCCCCGTTCAGTCCGACCGCTGCGCCTTATCC
>NZ_JUMS01000060.1:0-20564 GCF_001059415.1 Enterobacter sp. 940_PEND | reverse complement strand
TCTTCAGGGATTGGTTTCCCCGGATTTTCAATCACAAGGTCAAAAAAGCTCCCCTGTTTTCTTATTGAGACGGTGATTGCCTGTCCCTCAGGGGTATAACGCAGGGCATTGGATAACAGATTATTGATCGCTCTTCTAAACATTTGTGGATCTCCCTCGACCAGACAGGGCATCCCGTTAAATTTGAGCGTGATATTGCGTTCTTCGGCCCAGGCTTCGAAAAACTCGAAGACTTTCATGACTTCCGCTCTGAGGTCAAACATGACCCTGTCAGGTATCAGCTGATTATTATCTGCCTGTGCCAGGAACAGCATATCGCTGACCATTTTGGTCATCCGGTTATACTCTTCAAGACTGGAATAGAGGACATCCTCAAGTTCCCTCTGTGTTCGATCCTGACTCAGTGCGATTTCAGTCTGCGTCACCAGATTGGTGATGGGCGTTCTGATCTCATGCGCGATATCGGCAGAGAAATTGGCCTGGCGGGTAAAGACATCCTCAATCTTTCCAATCATATGATTGAACGAGATAACCAGTTGCTCCAGCTCAATGGGAACGCGTGTCGGTTCCAGTCGCGCATCAAGATTCTCGGAGGTGATGTTTTTAATGGCATTGCTGACATTACGAAGGGGCAGGTGCCCCTGACGGACAGCGATTCGAATGATCAGAACAATCAACAGGCTTATCACGACGGCAATCGCAATCAGGTTCTTTTTCAGCGCATCGAGGTAATGGAGATGGAAATTAATGGATAGGCCAGTCAGCATGACATAGTTCTGCTGTTTGCCCTGAAATATCGCCTGACCAGAGGAGGCGATAATCCTGTATGTTTCCATCTTCATTTCGGACCCGGTATCCATCGGTCCCGCAGGATCCTCCACCGTCCAGAGAAAGACATCCCGTGCGCGGCTGTGCTCGCTAAAATCTGCTGAATTCACTGCCGGGCGTAGTGCCGCCCCCTGAGCTGAGCTAAAGAGCACTTCACCCCTGGGATTGAGGAGCAAAAGGGCAACGTTGCGGTAGCTGGCAATTGATTCCTTTATTTTGCTTATTTTTTTATCATCCGGATCCACCGGGGACTGCAGTATACGGTTCAGTGTGGTGCTGATTTGTTGAAGATCGCTGACATCCTGCTCGGCAAAATGATTTTCAACAGAATGCAGCATAAACCAGGTGAAGGCGATAAAAGCCAGTATCGTGGACAGGCTGATAAAAAAGGTCAGCCGCAGAGCGAGTGAGAAAGGGCGTCTGGAAGGTTTGCTATGCATCCGGGACCTCCAGCATGTAGCCCACGCCCCGGACTGTCTGGATCAGCTTTGTCTCGTAATCGTTGTCTATTTTAGCGCGGAGTCGCTTTACTGCGACATCGATCGCATTAGTGTCGCTGTCAAAATTCATGTCCCAGACCTGAGAGGCAATCAGGGAGCGGGGAAGAACCTCTCCCTGATGGCGAATGAAGAATTCCAGCAGGCTGAACTCTTTACTGGTGAGCACAATGCGGTTTCCGGCGCGACTGACTTTTCTGGATACGAGATCAATCGAGAGGTCAGCCACCTTAAACTGGCTTTCCGTGATCATCGTGTTTCCCCGCCTCAGAAGGGTTCTCACCCGGGCGAGCAGTTCGGCAAACGCAAAGGGTTTAACCAGATAATCGTCCGCACCCAGTTCCAGTCCTTTGACCCTATGTTCGATCGTGCCGAGGGCTGTCAGCAGTAAGACCGGCATACCCTTTCCGGCAGTGCGCAGCATGCGGATGATATCCCAGCCGTTCACATCAGGTAGCATGATATCCAGAATGACTAAATCATACTCGGCTGTCATGGCGAGATGATATCCGGTAAGACCATTATCAGCGTGATCCACTACGAACCCTGCCTCTGTAAGCCCTTTGCTGAGATATTCACCTGTTTTAATTTCGTCTTCGACGATCAATATTTTCATCTTGCTCCCCGGCTGGCTGCTAATGTCATTCTATTGCGCCCACGATCGTTATCAACGGATTACAGCAAAAATGACAACATTGTCATTATCCTGTCACTCGGCAAACAGAGAGCGTTAGGTAAAGTACCCCTATCAATACTCTGGACTTCATTTGAACCATTTACCAGGTCTGCCTGGACGAGAAGCGTTATGTTCAAATTAAAATTACTCAGCATTAGCACGATATTCATCCTGGCAGGCTGCGTGTCGCTTGCGCCTGAATATCAGCGGCCCGCAGCACCGGTACCCCAGCAGTTTTCACTGTCCCATAACAGCCTGACGCCAGCGGTAAATGGCTATCAGGATACGGGCTGGCGTAACTTTTTTGTCGATCCCCAGGTTACCCGGTTGATCGGTGAAGCTCTGACTAATAACCGTGATTTGAGAATGGCTGCCCTGAAGGTTGAAGAGGCCCGAGCCCAGTTCAACGTCACGGATGCAGATCGTTACCCCCAGCTGAATGCCTCATCCGGGATAACATACAGCGGTGGTCTGAAAGGTGACAAGCCGACCACACAGGAGTACGACGCGAGACTGGAGCTCAGCTATGAGCTCGATTTTTTCGGCAAACTTAAGAACATGAGTGATGCTGACCGCCAGAACTACTTTGCCAGCGAAGAAGCCCGTCGGGCCGTACACATCCTGCTGGTCTCCAACGTTTCACAGAGCTATTTCAGCCAGCAACTGGCGTACGAACAACTCCGTATTGCGCGGGAAACGCTGAAAAATTATGAACAGTCCTATGCTTTCGTTGAGCAACAGCTCGTGACCGGGAGTACGAACGTTCTGGCACTTGAACAGGCGAGAGGACAAATCGAAAGTACCCGCGCCGAAATAGCCAAACGAGAAGGCGATCTGGCTCAGGCAAACAATGCCCTGCAACTGGTGCTGGGAACGTACCGCGCACTTCCGTCAGAAAAAGGGATGAAAGGCGGGGAGATCGCACCAGTAAAATTGCCACCAAATCTATCTTCACAAATTTTGCTGCAGCGACCGGATATTATGGAAGCGGAATATCAGCTGAAAGCGGCTGATGCCAATATTGGCGCAGCGCGAGCGGCCTTTTTCCCCTCCATTACCCTGACCAGTGGTCTTTCCGCAAGCAGTACGGAGCTGTCAAGCCTGTTTACGTCAGGAAGTGGAATGTGGAATTTTATCCCTAAAATTGAAATTCCTATTTTTAATGCTGGCAGGAATAAAGCCAATCTGAAGCTGGCTGAAATTCGCCAGCAACAATCGGTGGTTAATTACGAACAAAAAATTCAGTCAGCCTTTAAGGATGTTTCCGACACGCTTGCGCTGCGCGACAGCCTTAGCCAGCAACTTGAGTCACAGCAGCGTTATCTTGATTCACTTCAGATAACTCTCCAGCGTGCCAGAGGATTATATGCAAGTGGTGCTGTCAGTTACATCGAAGTGCTGGATGCAGAACGTTCCCTCTTCGCTACGCAGCAAACCATTCTCGATCTTACCTATTCCCGACAGGTTAACGAAATTAATCTGTTTACCGCGCTGGGTGGCGGTTGGGTAGAGTAAATTTATTTAATTAATCAGGAAATTAAAAATGCGTAATTCACTTAAAGCCGTTTTATTTGGTGCCTTCTCTGTCATGTTTTCTGCCGGTCTTCATGCTGAAACACATCAGCATGGCGATATGAATGCTGCCAGTGATGCTTCGGTACAGCAGGTTATCAAGGGCACCGGTGTCGTTAAAGACATTGATATGAATAGTAAAAAGATTACCATTTCGCACGAAGCAATCCCTGCTGTGGGCTGGCCTGCAATGACCATGCGCTTCACTTTTGTTAATGCAGACGACGCTATCAATGCCCTGAAAACCGGCAACCATGTCGATTTCTCGTTTATTCAGCAGGGCAATATCTCCTTACTCAAAAGCATTAACGTTACGCAATCCTGATTATCAGTCCGGAGCGAATACATCCAGTGCGCCTGAACATTCATTAAGGGATTACTGTGAATGAATGATCGGGCGCATATGCCAGGTGTTTTGATTTTTCAGCGAGAAATTGTATGGCTTCTTTAAAGATAAAATATGCTGCAATAATTATCAGCAGCCTCATAGCAGGAGGGCTGATATCGGTTACTGCCTGGCAGTATGTAAACTCATCACAAAAAACAGTACAAACCGAACAAAAGGCACCGGAGCGAAAGGTACTTTTCTGGTATGACCCGATGAAACCGGATACCAAATTTGATAAACCCGGAAAATCTCCCTTTATGGATATGGACCTGGTGCCAAAATATGCTGATGAAAGCGGCGATAAAAGCAGTGGCGGGATCCGTATCGATCCAACGCAGGTTCAGAATCTGGGATTAAAAACGCAAAAAGTCACGCGAGGAATGCTGAATTATTCTCAGACAATCCCGGCTAATGTCAGTTACAACGAGTATCAGTTTGTCATTGTGCAGGCGCGCTCTGACGGTTTCGTCGAAAAAGTGTATCCCCTGACGATTGGCGATCATGTGAAGAAAGGCACTCCGCTTATCGATATCACCATTCCTGAATGGGTTGAGGCACAAAGTGAGTTCCTGCTGTTATCCGGTACAGGCGGTACGTCAACCCAGATAAAAGGGGTTCTGGAGCGACTTCGTCTAGCTGGTATGCCGGAAGAGGATATTCAAAGGCTGCGTTCAACCCGCACAATCCAGACCCGTTTTACCATTAAAGCACCTATTGATGGTGTCATTACTGCGTTTGACCTGCGCACCGGAATGAATATTTCGAAAGATAAAGTAGTGGCTCAGATTCAGGGGATGGACCCGGTCTGGATCAGCGCTGCAGTGCCAGAATCTATCGCATATCTGCTGAAAGATACGTCGCAGTTTGAAATTTCGGTACCGGCTTATCCGGATAAAACATTCCATGTCGAAAAATGGAACATTCTTCCCAGCGTGGATCAGACAACCCGTACGCTTCAGGTCCGTCTCCAGGTTTCTAATAAGGATGAGTTTCTCAAGCCGGGCATGAATGCCTATCTGAAACTGAATACCAAGAGCCAGGAGATGCTGCTGATACCAAGCCAGGCCGTTATCGATACCGGCAAAGAACAGCGCGTGATTACTGTTGATGATGAAGGCAAGTTTGTGCCGAAACAGATCCACGTTCTGCATGAATCACAGCAACAGTCCGGCATTGGCTCCGGCCTGAATGAAGGCGATACCGTGGTGGTCAGTGGCCTGTTCCTCATTGACTCCGAAGCCAATATTACGGGCGCGCTGGAACGTATGCGCCACCCTGAAAAAACAGAAAACAGTATGCCAGCAATGTCTGAGCAGCCTGTAAATATGCATTCAGGGCACTGAGGAGACGACGATGATTGAATGGATTATCCGGCGCTCTGTCGCCAACCGTTTCCTGGTCATGATGGGCGCACTGTTTCTCAGCATCTGGGGCACATGGACGATAATTAACACGCCGGTCGATGCGCTGCCTGACCTGTCAGATGTGCAGGTCATTATTAAAACCAGCTATCCCGGACAGGCCCCGCAGATTGTAGAAAACCAGGTCACCTATCCGCTTACCACCACCATGCTGTCCGTACCTGGCGCAAAAACCGTGCGTGGCTTTTCACAGTTCGGTGATTCGTATGTGTATGTCATTTTTGAAGACGGCACCGATCTGTACTGGGCCCGTTCGCGCGTGCTGGAATACCTGAATCAGGTTCAGGGCAAACTGCCTGCGGGTGTGAGCTCTGAAATCGGCCCGGACGCCACGGGAGTGGGCTGGATATTTGAATATGCCCTTGTCGATCGCAACGGAAAACACGACCTTTCAGAACTGCGCTCTCTGCAGGACTGGTTCCTGAAATTTGAGCTGAAAACCATCCCGAACGTGGCTGAGGTCGCTTCGGTTGGCGGCGTGGTGAAACAGTACCAGATTCAGGTCAATCCGGTAAAACTGTCCCAGTACGGTATCAGCCTGCCCGAAGTGAAACAGGCACTTGAATCGTCTAACCAGGAGGCCGGTGGCTCATCCGTTGAAATGGCCGAAGCGGAGTATATGGTCCGTGCCAGCGGTTATCTTCAGAGCATTGATGATTTTAATAACATCGTCCTGAAAACAGGTGAGAACGGCGTGCCGGTTTATCTGCGGGATGTTGCCCGCGTGCAGACCGGGCCCGAAATGAGGCGTGGTATTGCCGAGCTGAACGGCCAGGGAGAAGTCGCTGGCGGCGTGGTGATCCTGCGGTCGGGTAAAAATGCGCGCGACGTTATCACGGCAGTGAGGGATAAACTGGAGACGCTGAAGGCCAGCCTGCCGGAAGGCGTTGAAATCGTGACCACCTACGATCGCAGCCAGTTAATCGACCGGGCGATTGATAACCTCAGTTCCAAACTTCTGGAAGAGTTTATCGTGGTGGCCATCGTCTGTGCTCTGTTCCTGTGGCACGTACGTTCTGCCCTGGTGGCGATTATCTCTCTGCCGCTTGGCCTGTGTATCGCCTTTATCGTCATGCACTTCCAGGGACTGAACGCCAATATCATGTCGCTGGGAGGGATAGCGATTGCCGTCGGTGCGATGGTGGATGCCGCCATTGTGATGATTGAAAATGCGCACAAACGGCTTGAGGAGTGGGATCATCAGCATCCGGGTGAGCAGATTGACAACGCCACCCGCTGGAAGGTGATTACCGACGCCTCCGTGGAAGTGGGACCCGCGTTGTTCATTAGCCTGCTGATCATCACCCTGTCCTTTATTCCTATCTTTACCCTGGAAGGGCAGGAAGGTCGTCTGTTTGGCCCGCTGGCATTCACGAAAACGTACTCCATGGCGGGAGCGGCCGCACTGGCCATCATCGTCATTCCTATTCTGATGGGATTCTGGATCCGGGGGAAAATTCCTGCCGAGACAAGTAACCCCCTGAACCGGGTGCTGATCAAAGCGTATCATCCTTTGCTGCTGCGGGTCCTCCACTGGCCAAAAACAACCCTGCTGGTTGCGGCCTTGTCCATTTTCACGGTTATCTGGCCACTGAGTCAGGTGGGCGGTGAATTTCTGCCGAAGATTAACGAGGGCGATCTGCTGTATATGCCGTCGACCTTGCCTGGCGTCTCTCCGGCAGAAGCTGCAGCGCTCCTGCAGACAACAGACAAGTTAATCAAAAGCGTTCCTGAAGTGGCTTCTGTATTTGGCAAGACCGGTAAAGCAGAGACCGCAACGGATTCCGCGCCGCTCGAAATGGTGGAAACCACGATCCAGCTCAAACCTGAGGATCAGTGGCGTCCCGGCATGACAATTGACAAGATTATTGATGAACTCGACAGGACAGTCCGTTTACCGGGTCTGGCAAACCTCTGGGTGCCGCCTATCCGTAACCGTATTGATATGCTCTCAACCGGGATCAAAAGCCCGATAGGTATCAAAGTGTCCGGGACTGTTCTGTCCGATATCGACGCGACGGCGCAGAGTATCGAGGCGGTAGCCAAAACCGTGCCTGGCGTGGTGTCTGTCCTGGCTGAGCGACTTGAGGGCGGGCGCTACATCGATATCGATATCAACCGGGAGAAAGCCTCCCGCTACGGGATGACGGTAGGTGATGTCCAGCTGTTCGTCTCTTCAGCAATCGGAGGTGCTATGGTGGGTGAGACGGTTGAAGGGGTGGCCCGGTACCCTATTAACATTCGCTACCCGCAGGATTACCGGAACAGTCCGCAGGCGCTGAAACAGATGCCGATCCTGACCCCGATGAAGCAGCAGATCACGCTGGGCGATGTCGCGGATATTAACGTCGTTTCTGGACCAACCATGCTGAAAACCGAAAATGCCCGGCCAGCCAGCTGGATTTATGTTGATGCCCGCGGCAGGGACATGGTGTCGGTGGTTAACGACATTAAGACGGCCATCAGCGAGAAAGTGAAACTGAGACCGGGAACCAGTGTGGCATTCTCCGGACAGTTTGAACTGCTTGAGCATGCCAACAAGAAACTGAAGCTGATGGTGCCGATGACGGTGATGATCATTTTCATCCTGTTGTATCTGGCATTCCGCCGGGTTGACGAAGCCCTGCTGATCCTGATGAGCCTGCCGTTCGCCCTGGTTGGCGGAATATGGTTCCTGTACTGGCAGGGCTTCCATATGTCAGTGGCGACCGGAACCGGGTTTATCGCCCTGGCCGGGGTGGCAGCAGAGTTTGGCGTGGTCATGCTGATGTATCTGCGTCATGCCATTGAAGCGCACCCGGAATTGTCCCGTAAAGAGACGTTCACACCGGAAGGTCTTGATGAAGCCCTCTATCATGGTGCCGTACTGCGTGTCCGGCCGAAAGCCATGACCGTGGCGGTGATCATTGCGGGTCTGCTGCCAATACTCTGGGGAACCGGCGCAGGTTCAGAAGTCATGAGCCGTATTGCTGCGCCAATGATTGGTGGGATGATCACGGCTCCGCTGCTGTCCCTGTTCATTATTCCTGCCGCCTACAAATTAATCTGGCTGCGCAGACATAAAAAAAGCGTGTCATAACCCTGAAAGGGCGCCCCCAGTGGGCGTCCTTCTGCACTGATTCACCCTGACGTCAGGGTTTATATCGATAATATACAGAGGTGAGTATGAAAAAAGTGGTTCTAATGGCCCTGGCTCTCGGCCTGTCACTGCCTGCAATGGCGAGTGAAAAAGTCATTGATATGTACAAATCTGAAAACTGTGGCTGTTGTTCCCTGTGGGGCAAAGCGATGGAAAAAGACGGGTTCGAAGTGCGAACTCACGTCATGAATGATCAGGCGCTGTCAGCCCTGAAAGAAAAGCATGCTGTTCCTGCTGGACTACGAAGTTGTCATACCGCGGTTGTAGGTAATTTGATCATTGAAGGCCATGTGCCTGCGGCAACGATACATAAGGCCATGCAGTCTGGTTCGGGTATATACGGTCTCGCCACCCCCGGTATGCCAGCAGGAAGTCCGGGAATGGAGATGGGGGCCCGAAAAGAGGCTTACGATGTTATCGCATTCTCACCGGAGGGCAGTAAAAAAGTCTTCCAGCGAATCGAATAGTCAGCGGAACGGCTGATAACGGGACGCCGGCAGCAGGCACTCTTATGCCGGCGGCATTCGTGGTAATCGCATCCATGACATATCCTGAAGACAGAAAATGCTTCAGATATGCATAAGGAGAGTTACTGTGAAAAATGACAATGCAGTGGAACATAACAACCAGACTGCTTCTGAGCAGACATCATCCCCGGACGAGAGTCACGCATTGCATAAGGTGAGAGATCCCGTGTGCGGGATGGTCATCCTGCCTGACAAGGCGCACAGCAGCATTCGATACCAGGACCATCAGCTTTATTTCTGCTCCGCCAGCTGTGAGAGCAAATTTAAAGCCCATCCCGATCATTATTTTACCGAAGATGCCAGTGAACATCACCATCACCACGACCACCATGAAGTCAGCCCTGATAAGATAAAACAGTCTCACCGCCAGGCGGAGAAAGAGATTTCTGAAGGTGTGTGGACATGTCCGATGCATCCGGAGATACGCCGTAGTGGTCCCGGAAGCTGTCCTGTCTGTGGAATGGCACTGGAGCCGCTCGTAGCTACGGCATCCACGGGGACGAGTGATGAACTTCGCGACATGACAAGACGCTTCTGGCTGGGGTTGTTGCTGGCGTTTCCGGTTCTGATACTCGAAATGGGTTCTCATCTGTTTCCCGCTTTGAGGAATACAGTACCGCCACAGTACAACACATGGCTGCAGTTACTTCTGGCCTCTCCTGTCGTTTTGTGGTGTGGCTGGCCATTCTTCGCCCGGGCCGGAATGTCGTTACGTAACCGCTCCCTGAATATGTTTACCCTTGTTGCAATGGGGACCGGCGTAGCCTGGGTTTACAGCGTCATTGCAACCGTCTTCCCCTCCTGGTTTCCTGCATCGTTCAGAAACATGGATGGCCTGGTGGCCATTTATTTTGAAGCCGCAGCTGTTATTACGGTGCTTGTTCTGCTGGGACAGGTCCTTGAATTGCGGGCAAGGGAACAAACCTCAGGTGCCATTACTGCGCTTCTTAACCTTGCCCCCAAAACCGCCAGGCGGCTGGATCAAGACGGTCATGAAACGGATATTAATGCGGAAGATGTCCTGCCTGGCGATAAGCTCCGCATCAGACCTGGAGAGAGTATTCCGGTCGACGGTATCGTGGTCGAAGGCAAAACAACCGTTGATGAATCGATGGTGACCGGGGAATCTATGCCTGTTACCAAAACGGAGGGTGACCCTGTCATCGGGGGGACCATTAATCAGACAGGTAGTCTTATCATCCGTGCAGAGAAAGTCGGTGATGAAACGATGCTCTCACGAATTGTTCAGATGGTCGCTGATGCACAGCGTTCGCGGGCCCCCATCCAGAGAATGGCTGACAGCGTTTCAGGCTGGTTTGTTCCTCTGGTGATACTTATCGCGGTTGTTGCTTTCATGATCTGGTCTGTCTGGGGGCCCGAGCCCAGGATGGCGCACGGTCTCATTGCGGCTGTGTCGGTCCTGATTATTGCCTGTCCCTGCGCGCTGGGGCTGGCCACGCCGATGTCGATAATGGTGGGGGTGGGCAAAGGAGCCCAGGCCGGGGTGTTAATCAAGAATGCCGAAGCCCTTGAGCGTCTTGAAAAAGTGGACACGCTGGTTGTCGACAAAACAGGCACGCTCACGGAAGGTTCGCCGACGGTGACAGGGATTATCAGTCTCAATCCGGGTGGGGAAACATCTCTTTTGCGTGTAACGGCCGCAGTGGAAAAAGGCTCGCAGCATCCGCTGGGTATGGCAGTAGTTAAAGCAGCACAGGAAAAGGGGATCGCAATACCCGCAGTCACTCATTTCAATGCGCCGTCGGGTAAAGGTGTCTCAGGCGATGTCGAAGGTCAACGGGTTGTTATTGGTAATGAACTGGCTATGCAGGAAAACAGTATCGTTATTGATAATCAAAAGGCCGTTGCGGATACGTTGCGGATGGAAGGCGCTACCGTTATCTATGTGGCCACAGACGGGCACCTTGCAGGCCTGATAGCTATCTCGGATCCCGTGAAAGCAACCACGCCGGATGCGCTTAAAGCTTTGCGTCAGGCGGGGATCCGCATCGTTATGCTCACCGGGGATAACCAGCTTACCGCTGAAGCAGTCGCACGGAAACTGGGAATAGATGAGGTTGAAGCCGGGATTCTGCCGGATGGCAAAAAAGCAGTGATAACCCGACTGAAAGCGTCTGGCCATGTGGTTGCGATGGCCGGAGACGGTGTGAATGATGCCCCGGCGCTGGCAGCGGCTGACGTGGGTATAGCCATGGGAACGGGTACAGATGTGGCAATTGAAAGTGCCGGAGTCACCCTTCTCAAAGGCGACTTGATGATACTGAACAGGGCCCGTCATCTGTCAGAAATCACCATGAAAAATATCCGACAGAATCTGTTTTTTGCATTTATCTACAACGCACTTGGCGTGCCTGTGGCTGCAGGTCTGCTTTATCCTGTGTATGGAATACTGCTGTCGCCAGTTATTGCGGCGGCGGCCATGGCTCTTTCCTCCGTCAGCGTCATTGTGAATGCGTTGCGTCTGAAAAGTGTCAGGCTCGGGAAATAACACTGAGTGAAGGGGCTGTTACGAACAGAAGGAGTCCAGTATGAAAAGTACCACCTATGCGCTTATTGCTGTCGCCGCGATCGCGGCATTTGCCCTCCTGCGCGAACACTGGTCACATGTGGCAGGTTACTGGCCATATCTGTTATTGCTGGTCTGCCCGCTAATGCATCTTTTCCACGGCCACGGAGGGCATGGAGATCATCAACATCAAGGAAGTGAAAACGATAAAAAAAATTAATCCGGCAGACGGGGCCGCGTCGCGGCCCCGTTATCAGTCCAGGTATCGTTCGTAGTCTCTGGCATGCGCAAAGGCATGCTGTTCAAGTTTGTTATCAGCGGGTGCCGCTGCCCGGAACGCCAGTGAGTTAACAGGATTGTTATTGATGACCAGCTCGTAATGCAGATGAGGACCGGATGAACGTCCGCTGTTACCGGATAACGCAATAGCGTCTCCCCGGGTAACCCTGGCCCCTTTAGTAACGAGTATTTTATTGAGGTGGAGATAGCGAGTTTTAACACCGGCTTTTCCCGTTACTTCAACAAAATATCCCATGGTACTGTTGTATTCGGCCCGGGTGATTTTTCCGTCGATGACGCTGACTATTTTCGTGTTCATGGGCATGGAATAATCAATGCCATTATGGGGACTCACTTTTCCCGATACCGGGTTAAGTCTTGCAGGATTGAAAGGCGAACTGAGTCTTGCTGTGGCCGGTAACGGATAATCGAGACTGCCTTTCCCGGAAGTATCGGAAAGGTTATAGAACTTTTTATCTGATATACGATACGCCGTGTAATTAAATGAACCGGACGTAAATTTATAGGCCACGACACGTGATTTTCCCGCTTTCTTTTGCAGTACGAGTTTTAATGATTCATTTTTTTTCAAATGCCGCAGATTAAACCGGGAAGGCAAGGAGCGCTGAAGAGTAGCGATCTCGTTCGATTCCAGCCCCGAGCGGGTGGCTGAAAGGTAGGCATTTTCTTTTACGACATCGGTAGAATACATTTACTGGAATTCGCCGTTAGCATGAACACTGCGGCGTATGCTAGGGGTTTTCAGGAGGCGTGTCATCTGTCAGTTAATCGGGAGCACCGTTGATGGTCGTCATTTTTGTAACATATCTTGTTTCCCGTTTGCTCCTGAAGCTCTGGGAACTGTATGACCAGCCCGACGGTGATGATTAACGGGACTGAAACAGGTTACGGCAGAGCAATATGGGGCTCATGTCCTGCTACGTAACCCGTCAGTAAAGCCCTGCTGCGCACCTGACGCTAAGCACTAACCCGCCTGCAGTTACCTGGTCGAATACAGCCCGCGAAGCTTTCTTGCCTGCGTCTGATGTGCTTCCGCACCGGCATTATTGACCTGCTCATGCACGAGAGCGGCTTTTTCTCCGGCATTCAGTTCGTTAAAAGAAGAAGACGAGGTCTTTGAATTTGCATCACTGCCGGACAGCATTTTTTTATGTTCCTCAATCATTTTCTGATGCGCATAGGACGCGCTGTTGTTCATAAATGAATGAGCAACAATGGCCCTTTCATGTTCATTCATTTCAGAGAATGAGGGCGTGTTGTTTTTATTAACCCTGTCCGGTAAGTTTTCATGCGTCGAGGAATTCACATGACTGACGGCTGAGGCATTATTAACAAATCGATGTGCTTCATGGGCAATATCACTGGACTGAGCAAAAGCTGCCCCACAAAATAAAGCTGTAAACGCAGTGGTCGTGATTAATATATTCATGTGTAATTACCTTCTGAGGTACATAAAAGATGTCCTTATGATCATATATAAAAATAATCAACCTGTGGGGAAGATGACGTAAATGTAATACAGCTATGTACATTACACGATTGTAATGAATTTGTTTCTTAAGGTGTGCTAGATTCATTTCATTGTAGTGGATGAACCAGTAATTTAATTTAAATCGGTTCTCGAATTCTGTCAGTAACCATACTTTAAATAAGGGAATGCGCATGCTGTTGAAAACGTCTCGACGAACTTTCCTGAAGGGGTTAACCCTCTCTGGCGTAGCCGGAAGTCTTGGCGTATGGAGTTTCAATGCGCGTTCCAGTCTGAGCCTGCCAGTTGCCGCATCCCTGCAGGGTACTCAGTTTGACCTGACCATTGGTGAAACGGCCGTCAATATCACGGGCAGTGAGCGTCAGGCCAAAACAATCAATGGAGGCCTGCCGGGGCCCGTTCTTCGCTGGAAAGAAGGTGACACCATTACCCTGAAGGTCAAAAACCGTCTTAATGAACAGACGTCCATTCACTGGCACGGCATTATTCTTCCGGCCAATATGGATGGTGTTCCGGGGCTGAGTTTTATGGGCATAGAGCCTGATGATACCTACGTTTACACCTTTAAGGTTAAGCAGAACGGGACTTACTGGTACCACAGCCATTCCGGTCTGCAGGAACAGGAGGGGGTATACGGTGCCATTATCATCGATGCCAGGGAGCCAGAACCGTTTGCTTACGATCGTGAGCATGTGGTCATGTTGTCTGACTGGACCGATGAAAATCCTCACAGCCTGCTGAAAAAATTAAAAAAACAGTCGGATTACTACAATTTCAATAAACCAACCGTTGGCTCTTTTTTCCGCGACGTGAATACCAGGGGGCTGTCAGCCACCATTGCCGATCGGAAAATGTGGGCTGAAATGAAAATGAATCCGACTGACCTCGCGGATGTCAGTGGCTACACCTACACCTATCTCATGAACGGGCAGGCCCCGCTGAAAAACTGGACCGGACTGTTCCGTCCCGGTGAAAAGATACGCTTACGGTTTATCAACGGCTCGGCAATGACCTATTTCGATATCCGTATCCCCGGGCTGAAAATGACGGTCGTGGCTGCAGATGGCCAGTATGTAAACCCGGTTACCGTTGACGAATTCAGGATTGCCGTTGCCGAAACCTATGATGTCATTGTGGAGCCTCAGGGTGAGGCCTATACCATCTTCGCACAATCCATGGACAGGACCGGTTACGCTCGAGGGACACTGGCCACGAGAGAGGGGTTAAGTGCTGCCGTTCCCCCCCTCGATCCCCGTCCTCTGTTGACCATGGAAGACATGGGTATGGGGGGAATGGGACATGATATGGCAGGAATGGACCACAGCCAGATGGGAGGCATGGATAACAGCGGAGAGATGATGTCTATGGACGGTGCTGACCTTCCGGATAGCGGGACATCCTCCGCGCCCATGGATCACAGCAGCATGGCCGGTATGGATCATTCCCGGATGGCCGGAATGCCGGGTATGCAAAGTCATCCTGCGTCAGAAACGGATAACCCACTGGTTGATATGCAGGCGATGAGCGTCTCTCCGAAATTAAATGATCCGGGTATTGGTCTTCGAAATAACGGAAGAAAGGTTCTCACGTACGCGGATTTGAAAAGCCGCTTTGAGGATCCTGACGGACGTGAACCTGGCCGTACCATAGAACTGCATTTAACCGGCCACATGGAAAAGTTTGCCTGGTCATTTAACGGAATCAAGTTTTCAGATGCCGCACCGGTGCTGCTGAAATACGGTGAGCGGCTCAGGATCACGCTGATCAACGATACCATGATGACTCACCCCATTCACCTGCATGGTATGTGGAGCGATCTGGAAGATGAAAACGGTAATTTCATGGTTCGTAAACACACAATAGATGTTCCCCCTGGTACAAAACGCAGTTACAGAGTGACAGCAGATGCGCTTGGCCGCTGGGCGTATCACTGCCATTTGCTCTATCACATGGAAATGGGAATGTTTCGTGAAGTCCGGGTGGAGGAATGATGCGAATGAAGAGAAATTTGAAGGCCATACCTGTTCTGGTCGCCGGTTTGTTTACCTCACAGCTTTCTATTGCGGCGGGCTCCGTCTCTGCAGATCCCCACGCCGGGCACGACATGTCTGCCATGCAGATGCCAGCAGATGAGAATTTCACTGAGATGACGTCAATGGAGCCCATTGTAACTGAGAGCAGAACGCCAATTCCGCCTGTTACCGATGCCGACCGGAAGGCTGCATTCGGCAATTTACAGGGGCATGCGATTCACGACAGTGCGATTAATTATCTGGTTCTGCTGGATCAACTGGAATGGCAACGGTCGGATAACACCAACAATTTCAGCTGGAGTGTTAACAGCTGGATTGGAGGCGACACAGATCGGATTTGGCTAAAGAGTGAAGGTGAACGAAGCAATGGGGAAACGGAGGCGGCTGAAGCGCAGTTACTCTGGGGACATGCGGTTGGCCCATGGTGGGATTTGGTTGCGGGTGTCAGGCAGGATTTCAGACCTGCTTCTGCCCGGACCTGGGCTGCTGTCGGTTTTCAGGGGCTGGCACTCTATAATTTTGAGTCTGAAATTTCGGGTTTTGTCAGTAATGGCGGAAAAGCAGCCCTTCGTCTGGGAGGAGAATACGACGTTTTACTGACTAACCGGCTCATACTCCAGCCATCCTATGAGGTGAATTTCTACAGTCAGGATGATGAATCGCGGGGTCGCGGCAGGGGACTGACTGACACAGAGCTGGGGCTCCGGCTGCGCTATGAAATACGCCGTGAGTTTGCACCCTATATAGGCGTTTCCTGGAATCAACTTTACGGGAAAACATCCGATATGGCGAAAAGAGAAGGTGAGAAAGACCATCAGGTAGTATTCCTGGCGGGAGCCAGAATCTGGTTTTAACGCACTGATATAAAACACTCAACTAAACAGGTAAATAAAATGTCGATTTTAAATAAAGCCATTCTTACAGGTGGCCTCGTTATGGGCGTTGCTTTCTCTGCTATGGCCCATCCGGAATTAAAAAGCTCTGTGCCACAGGCTGATTCAGCCGTAGCGGCCCCGGAAAAGATTCAGCTTAATTTCTCGGAAAATCTGACCGTGAAATTCTCAGGTGCAAAATTAACGATGACGGGTATGAAAGGCATGTCATCACATTCTCCGATGCCGGTCGCGGCAAAAGTGGCGCCAGGCGCTGACCCTAAATCGATGGTCATTATTCCGCGAGAGCCTTTACCCGCTGGCACTTATCGTGTTGACTGGCGCGCGGTTTCTTCAGATACGCACCCTATTACCGGTAATTACACCTTTACAGTGAAGTAATATTATGAACGACCTGATTATGATTGTTATTCGTTTTCTTCTTTATCTGGATTTGATGGTAATATTTGGATTGCCATTTTTTCAGATATATGGAATAAGCGGTGTCAGACATGAAACCTATAACCTGACTAATTTCAGGTCGTTTATAACCTTTGCTGTTGTTACAGGCATCATTCTTACTGGCATTAATATGCTCCTGGTATCTAATGCCATGAGTGGAGTAACTGACCTCAGAGAATTATCCATCCATGTTATCGAGATGGTGATAGAAGAAACTGATGTGGGTATTAGCTGGATTGTCAGGCTCTGTGCCCTGTTTACCACACTCGGTGCTTTGTTCCTTTACACTAATAAGAGAGTATTGTCCTGCCTGCTGATGACGATGAGTGGGGGCGTGGCGCTGGCTACACTTGCCTGGGGAGGACACGCCGTTATGCATGACGGTCTGCATTACTATCTCCATTTACTGAGCGATCTGACCCATCTCGGCGCTGCAGGTGCCTGGACAGGTGCTCTGGTTGCATTTGCTATCCTGCTGATGCGCAGAAACGAGCATAATGCACAGAGCGTCATTGTGATATCTGACTCCCTGGCAAAATTTGCCACGGCAGGAACGGTGATTGTTGTAGCCCTGATCCTGAGTGCGCTGGTCAACTATCTGTATATTGCTGAGGGTAACTTAACTCCCTTATTCAACAGTTCCTGGGGGAGGATATTGCTTGCCAAGACGGCTCTGTTTGTTCTGATGCTTCTTCTGGCTGCAGCAAACCGGTTTCACCTGGGTCCCCGGCTTGAAGTTATGGTCAGGGAAGGGAATTATGATCGCAGCGTTGCCCTGATGCGAAACAGCATCCTGACAGAATTCGTTGTTGCGATTATCATTCTGGGCGCCGTAGCGTGGCTCGGAATGCTTGCTCCGTCTCAGGTCAGCTAGGGGACAGCCAAAGCTCATGCGTGAGATTTTTACTTTCATATCAGCGAGTTGACCATGCAGCGTATTTTAATCGTTGAAGACGAACAAAAAACAGGTCGTTACCTGCAGCAGGGACTGGTTGAGGAAGGCTATCAGGCCGATCTCTTTAATAATGGCCGCGATGGTCTCGGGGCCGCGTCGAAGGGACAGTATGATTTGATAATACTGGACGTGATGCTGCCTTTCCTCGACGGGTGGCAAATCATCAGCGCACTGAGGGAGTCCGGGCACGAAGAACCGGTCCTGTTTTTAACCGCAAAGGACAACGTGCGGGACAAAGTGAAAGGACTGGAGCTTGGCGCAGATGACTACCTGATTAAGCCCTTTGATTTTACGGAGCTGGTTGCACGTGTAAGAACCCTACTGCGCCGGGCACGCTCGCAGGCCGCAACAGTCTGCACCATCGCCGATATGACCGTTGATATGGTGCGCCGGACCGTGATCCGTTCGGGGAAGAAGATCCATCTCACCGGTAAAGAATACGTTCTGCTTGAGTTGCTGCTGCAACGCACCGGAGAAGTGTTACCCAGGAGTCTTATCTCGTCCCTGGTCTGGAACATGAATTTTGACAGTGATACGAATGTGATTGATGTCGCCGTGAGACGTCTGAGAAGTAAAATTGATGATGACTTTGAGCCAAAACTGATCCATACCGTTCGCGGTGCCGGATATGTCCTGGAGATCAGAGAAGAGTGAGGTTCAAAATTTCCCTGACCACACGCCTGAGCCTGATTTTTTCTGCGGTGATGCTTACGGTATGGTGGTTATCAAGTTTTATCCTGATTAGCACCCTTAATGGCTATTTCGATAATCAGGACCGCGATTTTCTGACAGGTAAACTTCAGCTCACCGAAGAGTTTCTTAAAACAGAGACGTTCAGGAACAAAACGGATATTAAGTCATTATCAGAAAAAATAAACGATGCGATGGTGGGGCACAATGGCTTATTCATTTCTATAAAAAACATGGAAAATGAAAAAATTGTTGAACTCTATGCCAAAAATTCTGTTGTTCCAGCGGTCCTGCTTAATAAGTCGGGTGATATTCTCGACTATATGATCCAGACGGAAGAAAATAACACCGTGTACCGCAGTATCTCGCGGCGGGTTGCCGTGACGCCGGAACAGGGTAAAAGCAAACATGTCATCATTACGGTTGCCACGGATACTGGGTATCACACCCTGTTTATGGACAAACTCAGTACCTGGCTGTTCTGGTTCAATATCGGTCTGGTCTTTATTTCTGTTTTTCTGGGCTGGCTGACCACACGTATTGGTCTGAAACCGCTACGGGAAATGACCAGTCTGGCTTCCTCCATGACCGTACACAGCCTGGATCAGCGTCTAAATCCCGATCTGGCTCCGCCGGAAATCTCTGAGACCATGCAGGAGTTCAATAATATGTTTGATCGCCTGGAGGGGGCATTCCGGAAACTGTCAGATTTCTCGTCTGACATCGCGCATGAGCTGCGCACACCAGTCAGTAATCTGATGATGCAGACGCAGTTTGCACTGGCTAAGGAAAGGGATGTTTCGCATTACCGCGAAATTTTATTCGCTAACCTGGAAGAACTGAAAAGGTTGTCACGAATGACCAGTGACATGCTTTTTCTGGCACGTTCAGAGCATGGTCTGCTGCGGCTGGATAAACATGATGTGGATCTGGCAGCCGAACTGAATGAATTACGTGAGTTGTTCGAGCCCCTGGCAGACGAAACAGGAAAGACAATCACGGTTGAAGGAGAGGGCGTTGTTGCCGGAGACAGCGATATGCTCCGACGTGCTTTCAGTAACCTGCTTTCCAATGCAATCAAGTATTCTCCCGATAACACCTGTACAGCGATACACCTTGAGCGTGACAGTGACTGTGTGAACGTGATGATTACGAATACGATATCCGGCCAGGTTCCCGCTAATCTGGAACGTTTGTTTGACCGGTTCTATCGCGCAGACTCATCAAGGTTCTACAACACGGAAGGCGCGGGGCTGGGATTATCAATTACAAGGTCGATCATTCATGCTCACGGCGGCGAGCTGTCAGCAGAACAGCAGGGGCGGGAAATTGTGTTCAGTGTGCGTCTGTTAATGGATTAATACCGTTATTCAGGAGAAACCCGGAAGGTGACAAAAATGTCATCGTTCAGTCACGCGATAAACAGAGGCGGTTTTTTATAATCAGCCATAAATCAGGACAGCGTGATAATTCAATCGCCCGGTTCCTAGCATGATGATCAACCAGCCCTGAGATCAAATGCTTTCTCTGTTATAAGCATTGATTGTTCGGGTATGAAAACACCGGAGACCCAACCATGAAAAAGATCCTTGTATCCTTTATTGCCATGATGGCTGTCGCTTCATCTGCCTGGGCTGCAGAGACAATGAACATGCATGACCAGGTAAATAATGCCCAGGCGCCTGCCCATCAGATGCAATCATCCGCTGAAAAAAGTGCAGTTCAGGGGGAGAGCATGAAAATGATGGATATGAGCGGTCACGATCAGGCCGCAATGTCCCATGAAATGATGCAAAACGGCAATTCTGCTGCCCATCAGGACATGGCTGAAATGCATAAAAAAATGATGAAATCCAAGCCAGCAGCTTCTAACGAAACAGCAAAATCATTTTCCGAAATGAACGAGCATGAGAAAGCCGCTGTTGTGCATGAGAAGGCGAATAATGGTCAATCTTCCGTTATTCATCAGCAGCAGGCTGAAAAGCATCGCAGCCAGATCACCCAGAATTAACCCGCAGCTCCACTTGTTAGACCCTCATTTGACGCCGAAGTCACTGGCTTACGCTCCCGTCCGGGAGCGTTTTTTTAACTCTCTCATAAATTTTCAACTGTCAAGGGAATGGCATTCATCTGACCAACGGGTGATGCTGCCAACTTACTGATTTAGTGTATGATGGTGTTTTTGAGG
>NZ_JUMS01000059.1:0-30755 GCF_001059415.1 Enterobacter sp. 940_PEND | reverse complement strand
CGCCTCGCCCCGGCCTGCAGGAAACGCCTCAGCGATTTACAGCCGGACCATAGCGTCGCTGTAAGACCTCTGCCCGCAGTATGCTTTTCATTGCGGTAATTTTGCGAGTCTCTTTCCAGAAATGGTAATATCCTCAGTGGCATAGCTCAAATCTATTGCCGCCTGTTTTGATGAGCAGTAAGTTCTCTTTGCACCTGCAAAATCAGGTGCCGGGTTTAGCATCCTGGCTTATCTTATCGGCGGCACATTATGTGCAGCATGCTTTGCTACATCTCAATGGTGGGCTGAGCAGGGGCATCGAAAGATGCGCCGGTATCCGATAAGGCCGGTAATGCTAACTCTGTTCAGTCCACCACCAGCGAAGTTAGCATTTCCGGTGGTGGAAGCTTTATCACTTATCGGAGGCTGCCAATATGGCTACTACCCCAACCCAAGCTCATTCTTTATTCACCCTGCCCTTCAACCACGCCACCGACTTCACCGAACTGGCGGATAACTGCGAACGTTTTACCGACGCACTGGTAGATTGCGAAGAACCCGCCCCAAAAATGGCGCTTTACGGCAGACTTTATGCCTGTCTGAATCTTCTGCAACCCACGCTTCTGGAACCTGTTCCGGACGCTTTAAAAGCCAGCCTGACCGTGAAGGAACTCCCGTCACGCGTTCCGGCTTTCGAACCCGAATGCGATCAGCTGGGGCGCTACTGTCAGGAGCTTACGCAGATGCTGATGAACGGCTCACTGCCGCGACAATCTGAAATCGTTATGGAAGATTTGCTGTGCGAGCTGGTCAGCTACTTTGCCGATACGCTGAAGGCACCGCGCTGGCTGCAGACAGACGAAGGCACAATCGCGATCGGCTAAACCTGACGGATGGCGCTGCGCTCATCCGGCCTACAAAAGACCCATAAAAAAACCCGCCGAAGCGGGTTTTTAGCATTTGTAACAGCGGGCCCATTACTGCAGCAGCGAAATATCCGCCACGCGCAGGAACAGCTCGCGCAGTTTATCGAGCATAGAGAGACGGTTAATACGCAGCTCTTTATCTTCTACGTTCACCATCACTTTCTCGAAGAAGGCATCGATCACGTCACGCAGCTCGGCCAGCTCCACCAGCGCTTCCTGGTAGCGACCTTCCGCGAAGTACGGCTCGAGCTTATCGCGCAGCACCACAACCTGCATCGCCAGAGCGATCTCTTCCGGCTCTTTCAGGGTTGCGGCGTTCACGCGCTCGTTCAGCGTCTCGTCGGATTTCGCCAGAATGTTGGATACACGCTTGTTGGCCGCGGCCAGGGCAGATGCCGCTTCCAGGGTACGGAAGTGGGAAACCGCCTTCATACGCGCATCGAAATCAGCCGGACGGGTCGGACGACGCGCCAGCACCGCCTGAATGGTGTCAACGGTGTAACCTTCGTCCTGATACCACGCGCGGAAACGACCGAGCATAAAGTAGATCACATCATCCACAACGTTCGCGTTGGTCAGCTTGTCGCCGTACAGACGCACCGCTTCTTCGGTCAGGGTCTGCAGATCGAGGTTCAGGTTCTTCTCAACGATGATACGCAGCACGCCCAGCGCGGCACGACGCAGCGCAAACGGGTCTTTGTCGCCTTTCGGATGCTGACCGATACCGAAGATACCCGCCAGGGTGTCCATCTTATCGGCAATCGCCACGGCGCAGGCAACCGGGTTGGACGGCAGGTCGTCACCCGCAAAGCGCGGCTGATACTGCTCGTTCAGGGCAACGGCTACGTCTTCCGCTTCGCCATCGTGACGCGCGTAGTGCATGCCCATCACGCCCTGGGTGTCGGTGAATTCGAACACCATGTTGGTCATTAGGTCGCACTTGGACAGCAGGCCCGCGCGAGTCGCGTGGTTGACGTCTGCACCGATTTCACGGGCAATCCAGCCGGACAGCTCCGCAATGCGGTCGGTCTTGTCGCGCAGCGTGCCCAGCTGCTGCTGGAACAGCACGGTCTGCAGGCGCGGCAGGTTATCTTCCAGACGCTTTTTACGGTCGGTGTTGAAGAAGAACTCTGCATCCGCCAGACGCGGACGAACGACTTTCTCGTTACCGGAGATAATCTGGATAGGATCTTTCGATTCGATGTTTGCCACGAAGATGAAGTTTGGCAGCAGCTTGCCGTCGTTGGCATAGACCGGGAAGTATTTCTGGTCACCCTTCATGGTGTACACCAGCGCTTCAGCCGGAACGGCCAGGAATTTCTCTTCGAACTTCGCGGTCAGCACAACCGGCCATTCCACCAGAGAGGTCACTTCTTCCAGCAGGCTGTCGCTCAGGTCTGCGTTACCGCCAATCTTGCGCGCCGCGTCTTCGGCGTCCGCTTTGATTTTGGCTTTACGCTGTTCGTAGTCGGCAATGACCTTACCGCGCTCCAGCAGGATCTGCGGATACTGGTCGGCATTGTCGATGGTGAACTCAGGCTCGCCCATAAAGCGGTGGCCGCGGATCACGCGATCGGACGCCACGCCCAGAATGGTAGCCGGGATAACGGTATCGCCCAGCAGCAGGGTCACGGTGTGAACCGGACGCACGAATTGCACGTCGGACGCGCCCCAGCGCATCAGCTTAGGAATCGGCAGCTTTGCCAGAGACGTGGCAATCATGTCCGGCAGCAGCGCTTCCGCGCTTTCGCCTTTCACGTGCGCACGGTACAGCAGCCACTCGCCTTTATCCGTGGTCAGACGCTCGGCCTGATCGACGGTGATGCCGCAGCCGCGCGCCCAGCCTTCAGCCGCTTTGCTCGGCTTGCCTTCCGCGTCAAACGCCTGGGCAATCGCCGGGCCACGTTTTTCGACTTCGCGATCCGGCTGAGACGCCGCCAGATTTGCCACTTTCAGCGCCAGACGGCGAGGTGCGGCAAACCACTCAATTTTACCGTGTGCCAGGCCAGCGTTATCCAGCTCGGCGGTCACGTTCGCAGCGAAAGATTCAGCCAGGCTGCGCAGGGCTTTTGGTGGCAGCTCTTCGGTGCCGATTTCCACCAGGAAAGTTTTCTCAGACATGGCCGCCTCTTATTTGTTTCGGTTGCACATCGGGAAGCCAAGGGCTTCACGGGACGCGTAGTAAGCTTCTGCAACGGCTTTGGTCAGGGTACGAATACGCAGAATGTAGCGCTGACGTTCAGTCACGGAGATGGCTTTGCGGGCGTCCAGCAGGTTGAAGCTGTGGGCGGCCTTCAGAATACGCTCGTAAGCAGGCAGCGGCAGCGGAGTCTCCAGCGCCAGCAGCTGCTGCGCTTCTTTCTCGTACTGCTCGAAGCAGGTGAACAGGAAGTCCACGTCCGCGTATTCGAAGTTATAGGTGGATTGCTCCACTTCGTTCTGATGGAACACGTCGCCGTAGGTGGTTTTACCCAGCGGGCCGTCGCTCCAGACCAGGTCGTAAACGCTGTCTACGCCCTGAATGTACATGGCCAGACGTTCCAGACCGTAGGTGATTTCACCGGTGATTGGCTTACATTCCAGACCACCCACCTGCTGGAAGTAGGTGAACTGGGTCACTTCCATGCCGTTCAGCCACACTTCCCAACCCAGACCCCAGGCACCCAGCGTTGGGTTTTCCCAGTTATCTTCCACGAAACGGATGTCGTGGATGGTTGGATCCATACCCAGCTCTTTCAGCGACCCGAGGTACAGTTCCTGAATGTTGTCGGGTGATGGCTTAATCACCACCTGGAACTGATAGTAATGCTGCAGACGGTTCGGGTTCTCACCGTAACGACCATCGGTCGGACGACGGGAAGGCTGCACATACGCGGTCGCCATTGGCTCTGGCCCCAACGCGCGCAGGCTGGTCATCGGGTGTGAAGTGCCGGCGCCGACTTCCATGTCCAAAGGTTGAACAATGGTACAGCCCTGACGAGCCCAGTAATCCTGTAAGGTCAGGATCAGGCCCTGGAAGGTCTTGGTATCAAACTTTTGCATAGTATTTCGTGCTGGATACGTGTGGTTTTAAATGGAAGGGACCAGTATACCCGCTGGCTGCAAGATATACAGTACGAAACGGGGTTGTTTAGGGAAAATTGGGAAATAAGCCTTCCGGCCAGAACGCTGACGGCGTCTGGCTGCTGATTATACCAGCAGGCTAGCGCATGGAGAGGTGTAAAAACTGACCGTCCGCATCAAACGAGCAGACAAAGCCCTCTTTACGCGCCGTATATCCTCTTAGTTCATAGCTGCCCTGAAAGCGCTCGAATCCGATGACGTTAATTTTCTGAATGTCCGAGTTATAGCGGCGGGCGGCCTTGTCCTTGCAGAGAGACTCCATATTCAACGAACGTTCCGGACTCATTTTACCCTGCTGCGCTTTTTGCGCAGGGGCTTCCTGCGGCGCGGTGCATCCCGGCAGAATGAACAGCAGAAAGAGTGACGCCGCACGCTTCATCATCATTTTTATTACCGCCCTGGTCAGTGGCTGTTATTTTTAATATCAACACTTTTATAGATTAAGGTCTGCCATTCTGCGAATCTCACGGTCTCCCGGCAAGCCTGCGCATAAAACTCAGAATTTTCCAAACGAAGACTTTTGGACAATGGCAGTCACACTCAATTTACAGGGAATACGAGGAACTGATGCAGTCAAAAATTAACTGGATTGATAACCTGCGAGGAATAGCGTGTCTGATGGTGGTCATGATCCACACGACGACCTGGTACGTCACGAATGCCCACAGCATCAGCCCCGTTAACTGGGATATTGCCAATATCCTTAACTCCGCATCGCGCGTCAGCGTGCCGTTATTCTTTATGATTTCCGGCTTTCTCTTTTTTGGCGAGCGCAGCGCGCAGCCGAGGCATTTTATCCGCATAGCGGCCTGCCTGGGATTCTACAGCGCCGTTGCCCTGCTCTATATCACCCTGTTCACCTCCATTAACGCCGGGCTATCGCTGAAATACGTGCTGCAAAAACCGGTGTTCTATCACCTGTGGTTCTTCTTCGCGATTATCGTTATCTATCTGGTCTCCCCGCTCATTCAGGTGAAAAACGTCAGCGGGAAAATGCTCCTGGCCCTGATGGTGGTGATTGGCATCGTCGCCAACCCGAATACGGTTTCGCAGAAAATCGACGGATTTGAGTGGCTGCCGGTCAATCTCTATATCAACGGCGATACTTTTTACTACGTGCTTTACGGCATGCTGGGGCGCGCCATCGGGATGATGGACACGCAAAAACGCGGTCTGAACTGGCTCTGCGGGACGCTGTTTATCGCTGGGGTGGCGGTGATTTCGCGCGGGACGCTGCACGAGCTGGAGTGGCGCGGCAATTTTGCCGATACCTGGTATCTCTACTGCGGGCCGATGGTCTTTATCTGTGCCGTTTCGCTGCTCACGCTCGCCAAAAATACCCTGAACGCGCGCGCCCTGCCCGTGCTGAGTCTTATCTCGCGGCACTCTCTTGGGATTTACGGTTTTCATGCGCTGGTGATCCACGCGCTGCGCACGAGAGGCGTTGAGCTTAAAAGCTGGCCGGCGCTGGATATCGTCTGGATTTTTGCCGCCACGCTGGCGATCAGCCTGCTGCTGTCGATGCTGCTGCAAAAAATAGACGTTCGCCGCTTCGTCAGTTAACGCTGCGCTGCCGGGCACGATGATACTGGCGCGGGGAGGAAAACCCTGCCGCCAGTGAGGCCTGTTCCACGCCGCGCCCCTGCAATAGCCACTGTTCCGCCACCGCCAGACGCAGCTGCTCCAGATAATCGCGAACGCTAATCCCTAAATGTGACTGAAAAAGCCGGGTGAGATGACGCGGGCTGACGTGCGCCAGTGCGGCAATGTCAGGCAAGCTCCACGCTTTTTGCGGCTCGGCGGTGAGCGCATCCTGCGCCCGATGGATCGCCGGATGAAGATGATTGCGGTAGCGCAGCCACGGGGATAGCTGGGGATCGTCACCGGAACGGCGGAACCAGACCACCATCTCACGCGCCACACTCAGCGCCTTTTCGGGGCCGCACAGGCGGTTAATCATATGCAGCGCCAGATCGATGCCTGACGTGATCCCGGCGCTGGTCCAAATGTTCTCATCCTGCACAAAGATGCGGTTTTCTTTAATCGTCGCCGTGGGGGCCGCGGTGCGTAAACGGCTAATAACGTCATGATGGGTCGTGCACTGCCGGTTGTTCAACAGGCCCGATTTCGCCGCCAGTAAGGCCCCTGAACAGACGCACATCACGGTGATTTCCTGGCGCTGGATCTGCGGCTGCAGGCACATCAGCCAGTGCTGGATCTGCTGCGCCTGTGGCGTTGAGAACTGACAGCAGGAGTCGCTCACACCCGGCAGCACCAGCAGGCTGCCTTCCGGGAGACGCTCCGGCAGCGGCTGAATGCCGCTCATCGTCAGGCGAATGGACGTCGGAACCTCAGGCTGCGGGCCAATGTAATGCAGGCGAAACGCGTCGCCTGCCAGCACAAAAGTTTCTGCCGGGCCGGTCATGTCTAATGACAGCACCCCGGGCAACATCACGAACCAGACGTCGATGCTCATTACAGGGACTCCAGCGTCTCCGCTACCGTTTTAATCTCGGCAAAACGCCCGGACAGTACCGTCTCGGTACGATGGCGAATTTCCGCTGCGCTAAGGGTTATCCCCTTGTACGTCATGGGAAACGTCAGCGTTGCCTCACTAACAAAGGTCACAGCATAACCCAGATCGGAAGCCACCCGGGCGGTGGTTTCACAGCATTGCTCAGTACGAATTCCGCAGATAATCACACTGTTGATATCACGCTCGCGCAGCCAGCGGTCAAGCCCGGTATCCGTGAAGGCATTATGGACGTGTTTCTGGAAAACCACATCCGGCTGATGACGTAAAAAGGCCATCGGTTTGACATAGCCGCTTTCCAGAGTGAAAGGACCGTCTTCATCCACGTGAAAAATATCAACGACCGGAATATTGCGCGCCTGGCAGCCTTCGATCAGCCCCAGCATCGCCTGCTGAAAGGCAGGAATTTCGTCCTCCTGCCAGTAATTGCGGTGATGGAATGACTGCTGAGTATCGATGTTGATTAATGCAATGCGTGACATGATAAATCTCCTCGCCAGTGGGTGTAACACCATACTGGCAAGGAAATGAAGGCACGCACAGACCAAAAAAGGACATCCTCGTGCCTCTCCAGGACAAGCGTATTTACGCCATCAGAGGCAGCAGCTGCTGGTAGATTTTGCGGAACACGTCGCGCCTTTCCGCGTACCGCGCATGGCGCGTTGCATCAGGCAAATGCGCCTGTTCAAGCTTCAGCTGCGGCAACAGTTGCGAAAGCGGCTGTTCCGGATGAATGGCTATCTGCGCCAGACGCGCGGCACCGAGCGCGGGCCCGACATCCCCGCCGGTGCGGAAATCCAGCTGCAAACCGCTGATATCCGACAGCATCTGTCGCCAGTAAGGGCTTCGCGCACCGCCGCCAATCAGGGTGACGCTCGTCGGTTTCAGGCCGCAGTCGTGCACCACGTCCATCCCGTCGGCCAGCGCATAGCCCACGCCTTCCAGAACCGCACGCGCCAGTTCTGCCGGGCCATGTTGATGGGTTAAACCAAAGAACACCCCTTTCGCTTCCGGGTTGTTGTGCGGCGTACGCTCGCCGGAAAGATACGGTAAAAACCAGACGGTACCCGCAGCGTCATCCGCCTGCTGGGCTGCGGAAATGAGAGCCGGAACGTCGGCCATGCCGGTGAGTTTTGCCGCCCAGTCCAGGCAGGATGCCGCGCTGAGCATCACCGACATCAAATGCCATTTCCCGGGAAGGGCATGACAGAAACTGTGCACAGCGCTTTCAGGATTACTGCGATACCCGTCGCTGACGGCAAAATAGACGCCAGACGTTCCCAGTGACAGCATCGCCTGGCCCGCCTCAACCATCCCTACACCGACTGCGCCCGCCGCGTTATCGCCGCCCCCGGCTACCACCGGTACGGCAGGCATATTCCAGCGTTCAGCAACGGCTGGCAGCAGTCCGCCTGTCACCTCACAGCCTTCGTACAGCGCGGGCATATGTTCCCGGGTCAAATGGCAGGCATCCAGCATCGCCTCGCTCCAGTCGCGCTTCGCCACGTCGAGCCACATGGTGCCCGCGGCATCCGACATGTCGCTGGCGAAATCGCCCGTCATGCGAAAACGCAGATAGTCTTTCGGCAGCAGGACTTTCGTCACCTGACGGAAAATCTCCGGTTCATGGCGCTGCACCCACAGCAATTTGGGCGCAGTAAAGCCGGGCATCATCAGGTTACCGGTAATCTCGCGGGAATTGGGTACGCGTTCCTCAAGAAGCGCGCACTCTTCCGCGCAGCGGCCATCGTTCCAGAGGATCGCAGGACGCAACACACGATGCTGGCTATCGAGCAGCGTAGCGCCGTGCATTTGTCCGGCAATCCCCAGCGCTTTAACGTCGCGCAGGCTGTGCTGCTCACCTAAGGCTTTGATTGCGCGATCCGTCGCCTGCCACCACTGTTCCGGATCCTGTTCCGACCACAGCGAATGCGGACGTGAAACCTGCAGCGTTTCCGTCTGCGTTGCTAACACGTCGCCCTGCTCGCTCAACAGGATAGCTTTCACACCCGATGTGCCAAGATCGATCCCGATATACATTACGGTGACTCCTTTAACAGAAATGCCCGGTGGCGCTAACGCTTACCGGGCCTACGTGCATCTTCAGCTCAATCACTTATCAAACAGATAGTGGTTTACGAGATTTTCCAGCAGTTCCTGGTGCCCGCTCTGGTGCTGCGGCGCCAGCTGCTGTTGTTCAGCGTACTTCGCAATTTCCGCCAGCGATAACTGACCTTTCAAGATTTGCTGGCCCAGCTCACTGTTCCAGCCGCTGTAACGCTTCGCTACGCGCTTATCCAGCTCGCCGTCTTCAATCATGCGCGCGGCCACTTTCAGCGCCAGCGCCATGGTGTCCATCGCGCCAATGTGGCCGTAGAACAGGTCGTATTTGTCGGTGCTCTGACGACGTACCTTGGCGTCAAAGTTCAGGCCGCCGGTGGTGAAACCGCCCGCTTTGACGATCTCGTACATCACCAGCGCATTCTCTTCCACGCTGTTCGGGAACTGATCGGTGTCCCAGCCCAGCTGTGCATCGCCACGGTTCGCATCGACAGAGCCGAAAAGGCCCAGCGCAATGGCAGACGCGATCTCGTGATGGAAAGAGTGGCCCGCCAGCGTGGCGTGGTTGGCTTCAATGTTCACTTTAATCTCTTTTTCCAGACCGAACTGCTTCAGGAAGCCATACACCGTCGCCACGTCGTAGTCATACTGGTGCTTGGTCGGTTCCTGCGGTTTCGGCTCGATCAGCAGCGTGCCGCGGAAGCCGATTTTGTGCTTATGGTCGACAACCATCTGCATAAAGCGGCCAATCTGCTCGCGCTCCTGACGCAGGTCGGTGTTCAGCAGCGTTTCATAACCTTCACGGCCACCCCACAGGACATAGTTCTCGCCACCCAGCTGATGCGTAGCGTTCATTGCCGTCACCACCTGCGTGGCTGCCCAGCTAAACACTTCCGGATCCGGATTGGTTGCCGCGCCCGCGCCGTAGCGTGGGTTGGTGAAGCAGTTTGCCGTGCCCCAGAGCAGCTTCACGCCGCTTTGCTGCTGTTTCGCCGCCAGTACATCCACCATCTGCGCAAAATTGTTCAGATACTCTTTCAGCGACGCCCCTTCCGGCGACACGTCCACGTCATGGAAGCAGTAGTACGGCACGTTCAGCTTGTGGTAGAACTCAAACGCCACATCGGCTTTGCGCTTTGCCAGTTCGATGGCCTCACCCGGCTGCTGCCACGGGCGGTCAAAGGAACCCACGCCGAACATATCGGCGCCGTTCCAGCAGAAGGTATGCCAGTAACAGGCGGCAAAGCGCAGATGATCTTCCATGCGCTTACCCAGCACCAGCTCATCCGGGTTGTAGTGACGAAATGCTAAAGGATTGGTCGTTTTTGGGCCTTCGTAACGAACACGATCGAGTTGGTCGAAATAAGCTTGCATATTGAGCTCCATAATCAGGGTATGCGGCGAGTCGTTGATACAGGAGTAATAGTGAATAGACATTTTGGGTTGCTCAATTACGTTATTTCACACTGCTATTGAGAGAATGCACAACTGTGCGCTGGCTCGCAAAATAATGCGCAGACAAACTATTTTTCGGCGCGCATTCCAGAATCAAATGTAATTAAGACGTTACGTATTTTAAAATCCGATCGCGGTCATAAATTCAGAAATAAACCAAATATCATAATGAGAAGATAAAAATCTGTAATTGCCAGCCCGCCTTTCCGCGTTAAAAATTTGCTGCGTCTCAGCAGTGAATGTTTCTTTTATCTCAGCAACACATACCCCTACAAAAAGGCCTAATAATTATGAAGATAAAGAATCTGACTCTAACGCTCTGCGCCACGCTCCTCCTTGCAAGCTTTGCAGGACATGCCAAAGAGGTCAAAATTGGTATGGCGATTGACGACCTCCGCCTGGAGCGCTGGCAAAAAGATCGCGATATTTTTGTGAAGAAAGCAGAATCCCTCGGCGCCAGCGTGTTTGTTCAGTCGGCTAACGGCAATGAAGAAACACAAATGTCGCAGATCGAGAATATGATCAACCGTGGCGTCGATGTTCTGGTCATTATCCCCTATAACGGCCAGGTATTAAGTAACGTGGTGAAAGAAGCCAAACAGGAAGGCATAAAAGTCCTGGCCTATGACCGCATGATTAATAATGCGGATATTGATTATTATATTTCGTTCGACAATGAAAAAGTCGGGGAATTACAGGCGCAAAGCCTGATCGACAAAGTGCCTCAGGGCAATTATTTTCTGATGGGCGGCTCTCCGGTAGATAACAACGCCAAACTGTTCCGCGAAGGGCAAATGAAAGTCCTTAAGCCGTACATCGATAACGGGAAAATTAAAGTGGTTGGCGATCAGTGGGCCGACGGCTGGCTGCCAGAAAACGCGCTGAAAATTATGGAAAACGCGCTGACGGCCAACAACAACAAAATTGATGCGGTTGTGGCCTCCAACGATGCCACTGCAGGCGGTGCTATCCAGGCCCTGAGCGCGCAGGGGCTGGCCGGAAAAGTCGCCATTTCAGGACAAGATGCCGATCTGGCTGGCGTAAAACGCATTATCGCAGGCACCCAAACCATGACGGTCTACAAACCGATTACCCAGTTGGCCAATACGGCGGCGGAAATCGCCGTGGAGCTGGGCAATGGCAAACAACCTAAAGCAGATGCAACGCTGAATAACGGCCTGAAAGACGTTCCAGCTCGCCTGCTCACGCCGATTGAAGTCAATAAAGAGAACATTGACGCCACCGTGGTTAAAGACGGTTTCCACAAGAAGAGCGAACTGTAATCCGGCGCAGCCCCTGCTCTGCGGGGGCGCATCACGTTGTACTGTTCTTCCCTCGGGTTATGTGGAGCGGTTATGCCCTATTTACTTGAAATGAAAAGCATCACCAAGCGCTTCGGCACGGTGAAAGCCGTCGACAACGTTAGCCTCCGGTTGAACCCCGGCGAAGTGGTTTCGCTGTGCGGCGAGAACGGCTCGGGCAAGTCGACGCTGATGAAAGTGCTGTGCGGGATCTACCCACACGGCAGCTACGAAGGCGAAATCGTCTTTGCCGGCGAAGTGATTCAGGCGACACACATCCGCGATACCGAGCGCAAAGGCATCGCCATTATTCACCAGGAGCTGGCGCTGGTGAAGCATCTCACCGTGCTGGAGAACATTTTCCTCGGGGCCGAAATTTCCCACCGCGGCGTGCTGGATTACGACACCATGACGCTCCGTTGCGAAAAGCTGTTGGCGCAGGTGAGCCTCAACATTTCACCGGATACCCGCGTGGGGGATTTGGGCCTCGGGCAACAGCAGCTGGTCGAAATAGCGAAAGCGCTTAATAAGCAGGTCAGGCTGCTGATCCTTGATGAGCCCACGGCCTCGCTCACCGAACAGGAAACCGCGGTTCTGCTCAACATCATCCGCGATCTGCAAAACCACGGCATCGCCTGTATCTACATTTCGCACAAGCTGAACGAGGTCAAAGCCATTTCGGACACCATCTGCGTGATCCGCGACGGGCAGCACATCGGCACGCGTGAAGCCGCAGGCATGAGTGAAGATGACATCATCACCATGATGGTGGGCCGCGAGCTGACGGCGCTCTACCCGAATGAACCCCACGCAACGGGCGATGAAGTGCTGCGCGTGGAAAACCTGACCGCGTGGCACCCCGTTAACCGCCACATCAAGCGCGTCAATAACGTCTCGTTTTCCCTTCACAGCGGTGAAATTCTTGGGATTGCTGGCCTCGTCGGTGCCGGGCGCACCGAAGCCGTACAGTGCCTGTTTGGCGTGTGGCCGGGGCGCTGGGAGGGCGCGGTTTATATCGACGGTCAGCCGGTGAAAATCGACAACTGCCAGCAGGCGATTGCCCACGGCATTGCCATGGTGCCGGAAGATCGTAAGAAAGACGGCATCGTACCGGTGATGGCAGTGGGTAAAAACATTACGCTTGCGGCACTCGATCGATTCTCCGGCGCGCTGAGCAGCCTGGACGACGCCGCCGAGCAGCAGTGCATCCTCCAGTCGCTTGCCCGGCTGAAGGTCAAAACCTCCTCGCCGGAACTGGCGATTGGCCGCCTGAGCGGGGGAAACCAGCAGAAGGCGATTCTGGCGCGCTGCCTGCTTCTCAATCCACGCATATTAATCCTTGATGAGCCGACGCGCGGGATTGATATCGGTGCCAAATATGAAATCTACAAACTGATTAATCAGCTTGTACAGCAAGGGATTGCCGTCATTGTCATTTCGTCTGAGTTACCCGAAGTGCTCGGCCTGAGCGACCGCGTGCTGGTCATGCACGAGGGAAAACTGAAAGCCAACCTGATTAACCAGAACCTGACGCAGGAGCAGGTGATGGAAGCCGCTTTAAGGAGCGAACGTCATGTCGAAAAGCAATCCGTCTGATATCAAAGTCGCTGTTCCGACGCCCGGTGCATTCGCAGGGCTAAAAGCGCTTAACCTGCAGGTTTTCGTGATGATCGCGGCCATTATCGTCATCATGCTGTTCTTTACCTGGATGACCGATGGCTCGTACTTAAGCGCGCGTAACGTCTCCAACCTGCTCCGCCAGACCGCTATTACCGGCATTCTGGCCGTGGGCATGGTGTTCGTGATTATCTCCGCGGAGATCGACCTGTCGGTCGGGTCGATGATGGGTCTACTCGGCGGCGTGGCGGCGATTTTTGACGTCTGGCTCGGGTGGCCGCTGCCGCTGACCGTGGCGGTGACGCTGGTGCTGGGTCTGGTTCTGGGTGCCTGGAACGGCTGGTGGGTTGCCTACCGTAAGGTGCCATCGTTCATTGTCACCCTGGCGGGGATGCTGGCCTTTCGCGGGATCTTAATCGGCATCACTAACGGCACCACCGTCTCCCCGACCAGTGCAGCAATGTCGCAGATTGGTCAGAGTTACCTCTCGGATAGCGTGGGCTTTGCCCTCGGTGTGGCGGGGTTGCTGGGGTTTGTCGCGTGGCAGTGGCGTGGACGCATGCGTCGTCAGGCGCTGGGGCTGGCTTCTCCGGCGTCAACATCGGTGGTGGGGCGTCAGGCGCTCACGGCGGTCATTGTGCTGGGCGCCATCTGGCTTCTGAACGACTATCGCGGTGTCCCGACACCCGTCCTGCTGCTGGCGCTTTTACTGCTGGCCGGTATGTTTATGGCGACGCGCACCGCGTTTGGCCGCCGTATTTATGCCATAGGCGGCAACCTTGAAGCTGCCCGCCTCTCGGGTATCAATGTCGAGCGTACCAAGCTGGCGGTCTTCGCCATTAACGGCCTGATGGTCGCTATCGCCGGGCTGATCCTCAGCTCGCGTCTGGGCGCCGGTTCTCCCTCCGCCGGTAACATCGCCGAGCTGGATGCTATCGCCGCCTGCGTCATTGGCGGCACCAGCCTCGCAGGGGGTATCGGTAGCGTGGCGGGCGCGGTCATGGGGGCATTTATCATGGCGTCGTTGGATAACGGGATGAGTATGATGGACGTCCCGACGTTTTGGCAGTATATCGTCAAGGGGGCCATTCTTTTACTGGCAGTCTGGATGGACTCGGCCACCAAGCGACGGGCCTGATAACCGTATTGTGACTTAATTGGGAAGTGAGCCATGTTTGAAAAGCGTCACCGCATTACGTTGTTATTCAATGCCAATAAAGCCTACGACCGTCAGGTGGTGGAAGGTGTTGGTGAATATTTGCAGGCGTCGCAATCTGAATGGGACATTTTTATTGAAGAAGATTTTCGCACCCGTCTGGAGAACATCAAAGACTGGCTGGGCGATGGCGTCATTGCCGACTATGACGATCCCGTCATTGAGCAGCTGTTGACCGACGTCGACGTCCCGATTGTGGGCGTCGGCGGCTCCTATCATGCGCCCGAACACTATCCGCCGGTCCACTATATTGCCACCGATAACCATGCCCTGGTCGAGGCCGCCTTTCTCCATTTAAAAGAGAAAGGCGTCCATCGCTTCGCGTTTTATGGGTTACCGGCCACCAGCGGCAAGCGTTGGGCCGTTGAGCGAGAACACGCGTTTTGCCAGCTGGTCGCACAGGAGAAGTATCGCGGCGTGGTGTACCAGGGGCTGGAGACCGCGCCGGAAAACTGGCAGCACGCGCAAAACCGCCTGGCGGACTGGCTGCAAACGCTGCCGCCGCAAACCGGTATTATCGCCGTGACGGACGCTCGCGCGCGGCACGTGCTGCAGGTCTGCGAACACTTACACATTCCGGTGCCCGAAAAGCTGTGTGTGATTGGCATAGATAACGAAGAACTGACCCGCTATCTGTCTCGCGTGGCGCTCTCCTCCGTTGCTCAGGGCACGCGTCAGATGGGCTATCAGGCGGCGAAGCTGCTGCATCGTCTGCTGGATAAAGAATCTCTGCCGCTTCAGCGTTTGCTCGTGCCTCCTGTCCGCGTGGTGGAGCGTCGCTCAACCGATTATCGCTCCTTAAGCGACCCGGCCGTCATTCAGGCCATGCACTACATTCGCAACCACGCCTGCAAAGGGATTAAGGTCGATCAGGTGCTGGATTCGGTGGGCATTTCGCGTTCGAATCTGGAGAAGCGTTTTAAAGAAGAGGTGGGCGAAACCATTCATGCCGTCATCCATGCTGAAAAGCTGGGAAAGCACGCAGCTTGCTCATTTCCACGTCACTGTCGATCAACGAAATCTCGCAGATGTGCGGTTACCCGTCTCTGCAATACTTCTATTCGGTGTTCCGCAAAGAGTATGACACCACGCCGAAGGAGTATCGGGATCGCCACAGCGAGGTGCTGATATAGAAAAGAAAACGCCTTCCAGTGGAAGGCGTTTTTTTTGAGATTACATATGGGCGGCGATTAAACGCTGGTTATCCTGGTACATGGCGAACAGATAGTTGTTATAGCTCTGTCCCTTTGTCGAATAACCTTTCAGCTTGTGGATCATCGTACTGGCCGTCACTTCCTGGTCCGCTTTACGCAGCTGAGCGCGTGATTTACGGAACGATGAGTAGGCCGGGTGCGTGTTCAGATTCACTACGTAAGCGCTGACGGAATCTTTCACAGATTCAAACTGCGAATAGCCTTTCACCTTGCCAGGGGCATTATTACAACGACCTTTCACACATTTCATGCCGAAAAGGTTGTTGTTGCTACGCGCAAGCTTTGAAGTACCCCAGCCGCTTTCGGCAGCAGCCATGGTAGCAACCATGCTGCCCGGGATGATATCTACACGCTCAAGGAGAGCATTCCACGGCACACGACGGGTGTTACCGTTCCAGCTCAGCTTGTAGCGCTTCGTGATATCTTTCAGACGCGCGCGCTCTGACGGCGACCAGCGGCTATCGTACTGTTTAGAAATCAGCCAGTTACGATCCGCAGTAATCGCGGCATTTTGACTCGTGATGTAAGGCATTACCGTCCGGAGAAACGCTTTTTTCCTTGGTGTTCCGGAAGGGTATTTTCGCAAATCAGGAAGTGAACTACTCTTTGCACTATTGCGAGAATACTCTTGTTTACTGCTAACCTTACTACTTGTCGTCTTTATTACGTGGGCTTTCTTACTCGTTGTATCCGTGTGCGTCTTCGCAAGCACCTCACCCGAAAATGCCGTGGTGAGTAACATGAGTATCGCAGCCCCATATCGTCGAATGGGAGTCGATATCATTAGGTCTCCTGGTCGGATGTAATCATCCCAACACCTTATTTTTTCACAAATTTGAGAGCGGAATCTCAAATCATATCAAAAATAGACTTCAAGAGCACGTATAGAAATAGTCCAATTCCGAAACTATGTCACCTGAAACTTGCTCATAAAAACATCATTCCACAAAAACTGTGTGCGCTATCGCAGATAACTGCCTAATTTTGCGCGAGATCACTCATCCTCACGCATCCTCCTGGCAGAAAGCGACAGGGGATGAGTTTCAGCCCCCCGCCTGATGGCACACTGGTCAAAAATGCCGCGACAGGAAAAAGGAATGAAACGTACCGCATTAGCCTTTCTGATGTTACCCGCACTGGCGCATGCCGACTGGTCATCGCCGGGGTTTAACGCATTTACCGCCGAAGGCACCGGTGTCTTCACCAGCCAGGCAAAGCTTGCGAAGGGTACGCGTCCTCTGACGCTGAGTTTTGACAAGACGTGCTGGCAGCCTGCGGATGCGATAAAACTCAATGAGATGCTGTCGCTCAAGCCCTGTGACGGCACGCCGCCGCAGTGGCGCCTTTTCCGCGACGGTGACTACCAGATGCGGATTGATACCCGCTCCGGCACGCCCACCCTCATGCTGACGATTCAGAGTACCGCAGAACAGCCGGTTGCAAACGTTATCCGCCAGTGTCCGAAGTGGGACGGCAAACCGCTGACGCTGGACGTCAGCAGTACCTTCCCGGAAGGCTCCGTGGTGCGCGACTACTACAGTAAACAGACGGCGACGGTGCAGAATGGAAAAATCACCCTGCAGCCAGCCGCTAACAGTAACGGCCTGCTGCTGCTTGAGCGCGCCGAAACCGACAGGCCGGCGCCGTTTAGCTGGCAAAACGCCACCGTCTATTTTGTGCTGACCGACCGTTATGTGAATGGTGACCCGGGCAACGACAACAGCTACGGTCGTCATAAAGACGGTATGCAAGAGATTGGCACCTTCCACGGCGGGGATCTCAAAGGACTTGCCGGCAAGCTCGATTATTTACAGCAGTTGGGGGTGAACGCGCTCTGGATAAGCTCCCCGCTTGAGCAGATCCACGGCTGGGTAGGCGGTGGCACCAAAGGAGATTTCCCGCATTACGCCTATCACGGCTACTACACCCAGGACTGGACGAAGCTCGACGCCAACATGGGCACCGAAGATGATTTACGCCATCTTGTCGACGAAGCGCACAAGCGCGGGATCCGCGTTCTGTTTGATATCGTTATGAACCACGTTGGCTATGCCACGCTGGCAGACATGCAGGAATTTCAGTTTGGTGCCCTGTACCTTCAGGGTGATGAGCTGAAAAAGACGCTGGGAGAACGCTGGACGGACTGGAAGCCGGGCGCGGGCCAAAGCTGGCACAGCTTTAACGACTACATCAACTTTAGCGACAAAGCCGCATGGGAGAAATGGTGGGGCAAGAAATGGATCCGCACGGACATCGGCGATTACGACAACCCTGGCTTCGACGATTTGACCATGTCGCTGGCATTTCTGCCGGATCTGAAAACGGAATCCACGACGCCTTCCGGATTGCCTAACTTTTACCAACACAAGCCCGACACCCACGCGAAGGCCATCCCGGGATATACCCCGCGCGATTATCTGACCCACTGGCTGAGCCAGTGGGTACGTGACTACGGCATCGACGGTTTCCGGGTGGATACGGCGAAACACGTTGAGCTTGCGGCCTGGCAACAGCTGAAAGACCAGGCAAGCCAGGCGCTGGCCGCCTGGAAAGGGGCGAACCCGGACAAAAAGCTCGACAACGCACCCTTCTGGATGACCGGGGAATCCTGGGGCCACGGGGTGATGCAAAGCGATTATTACCGCCACGGTTTTGATGCGATGATTAACTTTGACTATCAGGAGCAGGCGGCAAAAGCGGTGGATTGTCTGGCAGATATGGATCTCACCTGGCAGCAGATGGCGGAAAAGCTGCAAAGCTTCAACGTGCTGAGCTATCTCTCATCACACGATACGCGTCTGTTCCGCGAAGGGGGCCAGCGAGCTGCGGAGCTGCTTCTGTTAGCACCGGGCAGCGTACAAATCTATTACGGGGATGAATCCGAGCGTCCGTTCGGGCCGACAGGTTCTGACCCATTACAGGGCACCCGATCAGATATGAACTGGCAGGACGTCACGGGCAAGCAGGCCCTAACCGTCGCCCACTGGCAAACGCTGGGTCAGTTCCGCGCCCGCCATCCGGCGATCGGTGAAGGCAAGCAAACCACATTGTCGCTGAAAGAGGGATATGGCTTCGTGCGAGAGCACAAGGGCGATAAGGTGATGGTGGTATGGGCAGGTAATCAATAATTCTCCCCCACCCTAACCCTCTCCCCGCAGGGGAGAGGGAACCGCACGGCGCCGTCTTTTCCCCTTCTCCCTCTTGGAAGAGGGTCGGGGTGAGGCAAAATCCACCAGAACTATTCACTGTATAAATCCAACTCCGCCATACAAAACAACAAATCCGACCACATCACCCGATTTGCACCAGCACGGTGCTAGCGTTATGGTTACCCACTTTCAAAATAAGCTCGACAGATCACCTGCTATGACGTTTTCACTTTTCGGCGACAAATTTACCCGCCATTCAGGCATTACTCGCCTGATGGAGGACCTCAACGACGGGCTGCGCACACCGGGCGCAATCATGCTCGGCGGCGGAAACCCGGCTCAAATTCCGGAGATGAATACCTATTTCCAGACGCTGCTCGCTCAGATGCTGGAAAGCGGCAAAGCAACCGATGCGCTTTGCAATTACGACGGCCCGCAGGGGAAAACTGAACTGCTGGCACTCCTCGCCGAAATGCTGCGTGACGAGCTGGGTTGGGATATCGAACCACAGAATATTGCACTAACAAACGGCAGCCAGAGCGCGTTTTTCTACTTGTTTAATCTGTTCGCAGGGCGTCGCGCCGACGGCACCACCAAAAAAGTGTTGTTCCCGCTGGCGCCGGAGTATATCGGCTACGCCGATTCCGGCCTGGAAGAGGATCTGTTCGTCTCCGCGCGCCCGAACATCGAGCTGCTGCCGGAAGGCCAGTTCAAATATCACGTCGATTTTGAACACCTGCATATTGGTGAAGAGACGGGCATGATCTGCGTATCGCGCCCGACTAACCCAACGGGCAACGTGATCACCGACGACGAACTAATGAAGCTGGATGCTCTCGCGAATCAGCACGGCATTCCGCTGGTGATCGATAACGCCTACGGCGTGCCGTTCCCGGGCATTATCTTCAGCGAAGCACGTCCTCTGTGGAACCCGAACATTGTCCTGTGCATGAGCCTCTCTAAGCTGGGTCTGCCGGGCAGCCGCTGCGGCATCATCATCGCCAACGAGAAAATCATCACCGCCATTACCAATATGAACGGCATTATCAGCCTTTCACCGGGCGGCATTGGCCCGGCGATGATGTGCGAAATGATTAAGCGCAACGATCTGCTGCGTCTGTCTAATGACGTGATCAAGCCATTCTATTACCAGCGCGTTCAGGAGACGATTGCGATACTTCGCCGCTACTTGCCGGAAGAACGCTGCCTGATCCACAAGCCTGAAGGGGCGATTTTCCTGTGGCTGTGGTTTAAGGATTTGCCTATCACCACCGAACTACTCTACCAGCGCCTGAAAAAGCGCGGCGTGCTGATGGTACCAGGCGATTATTTCTTCCCGGGGCTGGATAAGCCGTGGCCGCATACTCACCAGTGCATGCGCATGAACTACGTGCCCGATCCGGAAAAAATCGAAGCGGGTGTTAAAATTCTCGCCGAAGAAATTGAAAAAGCCTGGCGCGAAGACGGTCAGTAAGTTCTTACGCCAGATTATGCAGCCGTTCGGCGCGTAGTCTGGCAGGATCAACGCATCGCAACGCGTGGGTTGGACAGGCCTCCACGCAGGCCGGTCCGCCTTCGCGATGCAGGCATAAATCACATTTCAGCGCCTGCGGCTTATTTCCCTCCATGCGCACCTGCATCGCCCCGAACGGACACGCCACCATACAGCTTTTGCACCCAATGCAGCGCGTCTGCTCAACGAGCCAGGCTCCCGCCGTACGGCTGATAGCATGGGTTGGACAGACGTTAGCACATGGCGCATCCTCGCACTGATGGCAACCCACTGCCGTTGTGTAGTCGTCCCCCTTAACCACCCGAAGGCGGGGCGTAAAGGCATGAGCGGCGACGGCGTCCTGATGCGACACCGCGCAGGCCACTTCGCAGGTGCGGCACCCAATGCATTTTTCCGCATCCGCCACGATAAATCGGTTCATCTGTTACGCCTCGCGCACGTTAAAATCCAGTTCTTTTGAGATAGCCGCTGGCGCTACCGTCGGAATCAGAATGAATGTAAGCCGGATAAAACATAACGACTCCTGATATCCGTGCTTAATTCCCACCCGTCGCCAAATACGGGCGAGAGTGCACGGTTTAATTTTCTTTAAGAATGATACACATGATGCACACCTTTATTGATGGCGCAGATCGCATTAGCGTATCAGGAATATTAATGAGGAAGTCATGACGGGAAGGGAAAACGGAAGATCGGTACTCTCAAATATGCCCGGCGGCGCTTCGCTTGCTCGGGCCTACGTAAAACTGCGACGGCAGTCCATGTAGGCCGGGTAAGGCGAAGCCGCCACCCGGCTTTAACGCATCAGAAACGCCAGGTCAGGCCGGTCATCAGCGCGAAGCTGTCGTCGCGGTCGATCATCGGGCTGTTCTTCACGTCGTCAGGCAATACGGTGTAGACCGCGCTGGCGTTGAGATACAGCTTCTGGGTTAACTGATATTTGGCCGCCAGGCCAACGTATGGCGTCCAGCTGTCACCGGCGGTGTATTCATCCAGACCTGAGCGGCGAGACTCGCTGCCGGATACGCCGTAGTAGTAGTCGTTATAGCTTTCGTCGCTATAGAAAATACCGACAGAGGGCGTCAGGGTCAGGCGTTCCATCCTGATTGGACGGAAGTAAGAAACCTCGCCGATCATACCGCCGCTTTCATCCGTGGCATCACCAGAGACCGCCACTTTCAGAGAACCCCAGCTTTCGTGGCGGTAGTACGCGCCGCCGAGGAAGGCAGAGGCTTTACGCTCATCAAGCTGTTTCATCTGATGGTCGTCGTTGTCATCTGGATCGAAATGCAGCGGCATCCACGATGCGGTCAGGCTGAGTTCATTTTTTGCGTCTTTCCACAGGATCCATCCGCCCGTGGTCTGGCGAACATAAAAGTTGTCGCCTTCGTAACTAATTAACGGTACTGCGGTCGTATTTTCGTTATAGCCTTTGTAAGGAGACTCATTAAATACAGCCCCCGCTCCTAGTGAAAAGTCACCGGCCATTGCTGAGGATGTTGCAAATAACGTGGCCGCGATGAGTAAATTGTATTTAATAGTCATTACATGTAATCCATTAAAATGCCAAACAAGCGAGGCGCATAATAATGGTTACAAATTTGCCAATGCAACGCTGTGGTTTATATAATATTATATATAAAATCATATAGATGGGTGTGCAGGATGAGTAATTTACAGCTGAAGCCACGCGAATTAAAAATCATATCCGTCATCGCCGCAACTCGCAGCATTGGTGATGCCGCCGCCCTGCTGGGCATGGCGCAGGCCAACGTCAGCAAATATCTGTCTGATTTTGAAACACGGGTTGGACTCAAGGTTTTTGAACGCACCACGCGTCAACTGGCGCTTACTCAGTTCGGTGAAGCGTTACTTCCCTATGTTAACGCCACGCTGGATAAAAATACTCAACTTGTTAATTTCATTGCGGATTACAAGCATGAAAAACGCGGAAAAGTCACGATTTACGCCCCTACGGGTATCGTGACCTATCTGTCGCGGCATGTGATCCACAAAATCAATGATATCGGTGACATCCGCATATCCCTGAAAACGTACAATCTGGATCGCAATGAATTTGCGGAAGGTGTTTCGTTTCCAGATGACTGCGATATTTTAATTACCTATGCGCAGCCGAAAGATGAAAGCCTGGTCGCCAGCGTGTTGACAAAATATTCTGTTACGGCATTCGCAACCGTTGAGTATTTAAATAAACACCCCTTAAAGGGACCTGAAGATTTAATTAATCATTCCTGTATTCTCATTGACTCCATGCTGGTCGATGATGCAAATATCTGGCGTTTCCGCGTGCACGGCAGTGATAGCGTGCATGACTACCGGGTGACCGGTAATTATATTTGCGACAATACGCAGACGGCCCTGGAGCTGGCAAGAAATAATCTTGGGATTGTTTTTGCGCCAAAAGAGAGTCTGAAAAAAGAATTAACGCAAGGGATGCTGGTTCCCTGCTTCCCGCATCAGGAAGAGTGGTGGCTCGATCTGACGGCCATCTTCCGCAAACGCGAATACCAGCCCTGGCGCGTGCAATACGTTCTGGATGGCGTTCTGAACTGCCTGCGCCAGCAAATTGCTCAGGCCGCCCATGGACGGCCTGAGCTGGGCGATTAGAACAGCCCCAGCGGTTTATCGGAGTAGCTGACCAGCAAACATTTCGTTTGCTGATAATGCTCCAGCATCATCTTGTGGGTTTCACGCCCGATACCCGATTGCTTATAACCGCCAAATGCAGCGTGGGCAGGATAGGCGTGGTAGCAGTTGGTCCAGACGCGCCCGGCCTGAATACCTCTACCCATTTTATAGGCCAGATTACCGTTGCGGCTCCAGACGCCCGCTCCCAGCCCATACGGCGTGTCGTTGGCAATCTCCAGCGCCTCCTCCATCGTTTTGAAGGTGGTCACGGCCAGTACCGGTCCGAAAATTTCCTCCTGGAAGACGCGCATGTTGTTCTGACCGAACAGGATCGTTGGCTCCAGGTAATACCCTTCCTGCAGATCCCCACCGAGCACCTTACGGCGACCGCCGGTCAGAATATCCGCCCCCTCTTTCTTGCCGATATCGATGTAGTTGAGGATGGTTTCCAGCTGTCCGTGCGAGACCTGCGCCCCCATCTGCGTGACGTTATCGAGCGGGTTACCGCTGCGGATAGACTCGACGCGGCGAATGGCCCGCTCCATAAAGCGCTCATAGATGGACTCCTGCACCAGCGCGCGGCTTGGGCAGGTGCAGACTTCGCCCTGGTTAAACGCAAACAGCGCAAACCCTTCCAGGGCTTTATCAAAGAAGGCATCCTCTTCCTCCATCACGTCCGCGAAGAAGATGTTCGGGGATTTCCCGCCCAGCTCCAGGGTCACCGGAATGATGTTCTGCGTGGCGTACTGCATAATCTGCTGGCCCACTTCCGTCGACCCGGTAAACGCCACTTTAGCGATCCGTTTCGAGGTAGCCAGATATTCCCCTATCTCACCGCCCGCACCGTTGACCACGTTAATCACGCCCGGCGGCAGAAGGTCGCCAACGATTTCCATCAGCAGCAGTACCGAGAGCGGGGTCAGACGCGCCGGTTTCAGCACAATGCAGTTGCCAGCCGCCAGCGCGGGCGCCATTTTCCAGCTCGCCATCAGCAGCGGGAAGTTCCACGGAATAATTTGCCCGACGACGCCCAGCGGTTCGTGGAAATGATACGCCACGGTGTCGCTGTCTACCTCGCTTATTCCGCCCTCCTGAGCGCGAATGCAGGAGGCAAAATAGCGGAAGTGGTCGATGGCCAGCGGCACGTCTGCCGCCATCGTTTCCCGGATCGGCTTGCCGTTATCCCAGGTCTCTGCCGTCGCCAGCAGCTCCAGATTCTGCTCCATCCGGTCAGCGATTTTGAACAAAATAGCCGCGCGGTCCTGAACTGAGGTATGGCCCCATTTATCTTTCGCTTTGTGCGCCGCATCCAGCGCCAGATCGATATCGCGCTTGCCGGAGCTGGCTATTTCGCACAGCGGCTGGCCGGTTACGGGGGTCAGGTTGGAATAGTATTCGCCGTCGACGGGAGCTACCCAGTCGCCGCCAATAAAGTTGTCATAACGAGGCTTCAGCTTGAGGGGAAAACCATACTCGCCGGGCTGGATACGCGATGAGGGAGGATTGTTTGTCATGACCGTCTCCTTGCTGTTGGTGTACAACAAGGGTAGTTCCGGCTGGCGTTTTTCTCGCCAGTGGGTGACGGGTTTACGAGCCGTATCACGGATTACCGTACTTTACGTTTCGTTTCTGCCACTGAGCCATACTTAACAAGTCAAGAGCTTATAAGGAACGATGCGATGCAGCTATTTATCGGTTTTGACGTAGGCGGAACCCATATCAAGCACGGCGTGATTGATGAAAATGGCAAGGAGCTGACGACAGACGAGTACGATACCCCTAAGGATAAAAACACCTTCAAAAAGAAGTGGAAAGCGGCAGTTGAAGCGTATCAGGACGAATACGATATCGTCGGTATCGGCGTGAGCTTTCCCGGCCATATTAACCACCATAGCGGCGAAGCGGCTAAAGCGGGCGCGCTCGACTATCTCGACAGCGAAAACCTGTGCGAACTCTTCGCCGATCTGACCGATCTTCCCGTCACCGTGGAAAACGACGCCAACTGTGCGGCGCTGGGCGAGCGCTGGCAGGGCGCGGGTAAGGATTACGAGCATTTCGTCTGTATCACCATCGGCACGGGCATTGGTGGCGGGATTGTGATGGAGGGCGATCTCTATCGCGGGTCGCATTACCGCGCCGGCGAATTTGGCGTGCTGCCCGTGGGGGACCAGGGCGAACCGATGCACGAGGTTGCGTCTGCCAGCGGCCTGATGAAAGCCTGCCGCCGCGCGCTGGCCGTTTCAGAAGAAGAAATGCCTGACGGCAAGGAGCTGTTTAAACGTATGGAGAGCGACGTGCATCTGCGCGAAGCTATTGAAGCCTGGGCGCATTTTCTCTCGCGCGGCGTTTATAGCGTGATCTCGATGTTCGATCCACAGGCAGTGCTGATTGGCGGAGGGGTAAGCGAGCAGGAGAAAATTTATCTCCTGCTCGATAAGTACCTGGAGCAATTCGAGGAATGGGAAGCACTCAAAGTGCCCATTCTGCCCTGCGAGCTGGGTAACCAGGCAGGAAGACTGGGCGCGGTATGGCTGGCAAAGCAAAAACTCTCCCGCCACACGTAGCGCTCAGGGAAATAGCTGCGCGTCACGAAGCAGATGGTCATTACCCCGACGGCGGGTAAAGCCGATACGGTTGAAATATTCCAGGATCTGTATCGCCAGCTTGCGGCCCACGTTCAGCCGATCGCGGAAATCGGCTGCGCAGGTAGAGCCCCGCTCCTGATCCAGCTCGCGGATCAGGTTCGCAAACGCCACAATGCGATCGTTACGGTAATAACGATCTTTCACGATCGCGACTATCAGCCCCTGCTGCGCCGCATGGCGCAATACCTGACGCATTACCTGCTCGTCGGTATTCGTTTCGCGGGCCAGATCGCGAACCCACCACGGCTCATCGCCAAACAGCGAGGCCACTTTTTGCCATACCGCTTCTTGCTCTGCGGTAAACCCGGCCTTGTGATCCGGCAGATGCAGCCAGCCGTGATGGCTTTTGATCGCCCCGCTTTCGCGCATGTTTTCAATCAGCAGCAGCACCAGCGCATCGTCTTCCATCGGCAGCGCCATGCGCCGCAGACGCTCACGGCCCGGGCCAGGCTCATCCTGATGCTGTTCATGGTACGTTGCGAGCGTGCTCAGTATCTTACGCTGCCAGTTCGCAGCAACCGGGGCGTTTAGCAGACTGTTTCCAGCCTGAATAAAGCCCGGCTGCTGGGCCAGCAGGCGTAACCCTTCCTCGCTCAGCTGGCGTGCCCATGCAAAATCACGCAGGCTCACCGCACCGCGCTCAAGATGCACCCGCAGCGCGGCGTTATCATCGCTGGCCTGCGCCAGAGCAGCCAGCCACTGCAGATATTCAGGTTTACGCTTGCCGCGTCGCGGTGGATTCAGCGCGACCACCCGTGCCCCGGCAAGCGTTTCCCGCGCGGAAATATCACGCAGAACCAGACGATCGTTGTCTGCAAGCCAGAGCGGTGAATCGAATACCAGTTCGGCAAGGTCGTTTTCCAGCAGCGACACGCGTCCGGTGATATGGCTGGCCGCGTGGTGAATATGCAGCGGCTGCCATTGGGTCAGGGGCACGTTTGTCTGCAGGCAAATAATGACGCGTTCAGACGGCTCAGGTGGGGCATCGGCCAGCAGCCAGTCGCCGCGGTTAAGCTGCTCTTTTTCCGCATCCCCGGCAATGTTCAGCGCGATCCGCTGCCCGGCATGAGCACGCTCCGCGGGCTGGTTTTGCGCATGTAAGCCGCGCACGCGCATCGGCTTGTTAACGCCCGTCAGCCAGAGCGTATCACCTACGTTCACTTCACCGCCCAGCGCCGTACCGGTCACCACCAGCCCCGCGCCTTTTACAGTAAACGCCCGGTCAATTGCCAGACGGAAGCGATGATGGCTGGCGTGGTCACGCGACGAAAGCTGCCGTAAGTGGTGGCGAAGTTCATCGATACCGCGCCCTTCTGTCGCCACGGTGACAAAAAGCGGAGCATCGGCAAAACCATACTCCCGCAAGGTCGCCTGTACCGTTTCGCGCACTTCGCTGACGCGTGCGTCATCCACGCGATCGGCTTTGGTCAGCGCCACGGTCAGCTGCGGGTTACCGGTCAGCTGCAGGATCGCCAGGTGCTCACGGGTTTGCGCCATGACGCCATCATCGCAGGCCACCACCAGCAGGGCATGATCGATGCCCCCCACGCCCGCCAGCATGTTGGACAGAAACTTTTCATGCCCCGGAACATCAATAAAACCCAGTACGCGACCGTCAGGCTGGGGCCAGTAGGCATAGCCCAGATCGATGGTCATGCCGCGCTTTTTCTCTTCCGGCAGGCGGTCGGCGTTTATGCCGGTAATCGCCTGCAGTAGCGTGGTTTTTCCGTGGTCGACATGACCGGCGGTGGCAATAATCATTTCAACAACATCTCCAGAAATCGCTCTTCATCTTCAAGGCAGCGCAGATCCAGCCACATTCGGCCATCGTAAATCCGCCCGATAACCGGCGCGGGCAGGCCACGCCAGCGCGACGACAGGGCTTCAAGGTGGCTGCCGCGCCCGTCACGCGGGGTGAACGTGAGCGCTTCACTCGGCAGCCTGTCCACCGGCAGCGAACCGCTGCCAATCTGCGACTGGCAGGGTTCAATGCGAACGTCAAAATCGGGGTAGTGCGGGGTAATGCGCGGCAGCAGTAATTCGGCCTGGGCGCGAATCGAAGCGGCATCGCGGGTTAACAGACGCAGCGTGGGCAGGCGGTCGGCCAGTTTCTCCGGATGGAGATAGAGCCGCAGCGTCGCCTCCAGCGCGGCAAGCGTCATTTTATCGGCTCGCAGGGCGCGCTTGAGCGGATGCTGCTGGAGCTGCGCAATCAGCTCGCGCTTGCCGACGATAATCCCGGCCTGCGGCCCGCCAAGCAGCTTGTCGCCGGAAAAGCTGACCAGGCTGACGCCTGCGGCAATCATCTCTTGCGGCATCGGCTCTTTGGGCAGCCCATAAAGGCTCAGATCCACCAGCGAGCCGCTGCCGAGATCGGCAATCACCGGAATATTCAGTTCGCGGCCAATCGCCGCCAGCTCGCCCTCTTCAACCGTTTTGGTGAAGCCTTCAATATGATAATTGCTGGTGTGAACCTTCATCAGCAGGGCGGTATTTTCATTCACCGCCGCGCGATAATCTTTCGCATGGGTGCGGTTGGTAGTGCCCACCTCATGCAGCGTGCAGCCCGCCTGGCGCATCACGTCCGGAATACGAAACGCCCCGCCAATCTCCACCAGCTCGCCGCGGGAAACCACCACCTCTTTGCCGCTGGCGGTGGCCGCCAGCATCAGCAGCACCGCTGCGGCGTTGTTATTCACAATGCAGGCATCTTCCGCGCCGGTCAGCTGGCACAGCAGATCCGCCAGCGCCCGGTCACGATGCCCGCGTCCGGCGCCGTCCAGATCGTACTCCAGCGTCACGGGCGCCCGCATGGCCTGAACAACCGCCGCGATAGCCTCTTCCGCCTGCTGCGCGCGTCCCAGGTTGGTATGGAGCACGGTACCGGTCAGGTTAATCACCGGGCGTAACGCGCTTTGCGCTTTCTCATCCAGCCGGTGCTCAACTTCCTGCTCCCACGCCGCGCACCATTCGGGCAAGGCGTTTTCTGACTGAATAGCGCATCGGGCTTCGTCCTGAAGCAGGCGTAACATCTCCACCGTCGCGGTATGGCCAAAACGCTCAACGGCAGCATGAATGCGGGGCTCGCGAAGGAGACGGTCGGTAGCGGGGATCTGGCTGTACAGCGAATGATGAGTAGTCATGAAGGCGCCTGGCGAGTAAATATCTTCCCCCCTCCCGACGGGAGAGGGAGTTAACATGTGGAGGGATTGTACAACCTCCGACGCCGAAGTGTTATAACCCGCGTCAAGCCTTTGGCGGTTCGGTACGGGCAAAGCTCTCGCGGCTAAAAAGCGTGTCTGCAAGTTTCACCAGCAGCGGACGGTCGACGCACCAGCCAGGAGAAACCCGGCGGAAGTTGAGATAGCCGATGGCGCAGGCGATAGCGATGGTTGCCAGGTTCAGGCTGTCGGTTTGAATCTTTCCTTCCCGGATAAGCTGTTCGCACCTGTCCAGGCTGCGGCTGATTTTTTCCCGCTGGCGTAACAGTTCCGTTTCCGACTGCTGGGCGACGGGCCTTGCCTGTTCACGCACGGAGGTTAACGCCGCATCCATAATGCCATCGGCCAGGGCTTCAATTTGCTTCACTGCCAGCGCCGCTTTTGGGTCAGCCGGCAGCATTGCCGGGGCAACGCCCAGCAGCTCGATATACTCCGCAATAATCGGGGAATCGAACCAGTATTCGCCCTCGTCCGTCACCAGCGCCGGGACTTTCCCCAGCGGGTTGTACTGCGCGACGCCGTTTTCAGCGTTGTAGGGCTGTTCATTGATGAATTCAAATTCAATCCCTTTCTCCAGCAGGAGAATCGAGATCTTTCGCACGAAGGGACTGGTGTAGCTACCGATGAGTTTCATTGCCTGATCCTTGATGCCGGAAAAAAGTCAGTATGGATCAAGCGATGAAAAAAGGGCAGGTTTGCGTGTCGCATTCCTGCCCCGGAAGGATTAGTGATCGAGATAGAGGTAGTGCATCCAGCTGGTCATGCGCAGCAATACTTTACGCATCACCGAGACGTGGGCGAAATGGTCCGAGTAGACCGCCACCTGGGCATAGATACCGTCCGGCAGGGCATCGACTTCAGCGTCAGGGCTCAGCTCTATGATGGCCTGCACGCCATCCGTACCCGGTGTGACCGTCAGAGACTGCAGCGCGCCCTGCGCCTGATAGGTTCCTCCCGGCACCACAGGCAGAATTGCGGTGAGCTTACCGGAGAACACCTGGCCCGGCAGGGCATTAAACACCACTTCCGCTTCATCGCCCGGCTTCAGACGCAGCAGCGAGTTCTGACGGAACTGGGCCACAATCTGACGCTTCTGTTCAGGAATAAAGACCATCACCGGACGCAGCGGCAGCGCGGCGGCGTACGTCCCCGGACGGATCAGCACCTGGGTGATGTAACCATCGCTCGGCGCACGCACCACGGTTTGATCCAGGTTGTATTTCGCTTCGGCAAGCTGAGCGCGTAGTGAAGCAATCTGCGACTGCTCGCCGTTCACCATGCTGTCCAGCTGGCTTTGAATCTGCACCTGTTCAGCAACGGAGCCTTTCACAAGCGCATCCTGCGCGAGATAGTTCTGCCGCGCGTTGTCGATATCGCTTTCAGAGAACGGATTCACCTTAGCCTGGCTGCCTTTCAGGTAGCGCTGATAATCTTTATAAAGGCGGTCACGCTCTGCGGAAACGCGCGTCGTATTGGCGACGGCTTCCGCCAGCTGCGCTTTAAGATTGTCGATATTATGCGTCGCGGTCACCAGGTCGGCCTGGAGTCTGTCGACGCGCGCCTGATAGCGGCCCGGATCCAGTTTAAATAACACTTCGCCTTTTTTAATGAGCTGGTTATTTTTATCGGTCACTTCACTAACCACCCCGGTAACCTGCGGCGTAATCGGAATAGAAATAACCGCTTTTTGCGCCGTAAAGGTGTACGGATGGTTATAGTTCATTAACAGAATAAGTCCGGCAACAATAAACACCCCGCCTAATGTTGCGGTGGCAAGCGTCCACTGGTTTACCGGAATGCGGAATATTTTAAAGATGGCCCAGGCAAATGCCACGTAGGTCAAAATAATCAACAGATCCATGATTAGCGCTCCAGCGTGTTATTATCAGCAGCAGGCTTTACCGCGGCCAGCTTTTGTTCTAATTCTGCCACGCGTTTGGCCAGCGCATCCATGCCCGGAACCTCATCAGGCTTGGTGATATGGTTTTGCATCCCCCAGCCGCGATCTTCACGGTACAGCGTGGCCCATATCCACAGGAACGGCCAGATGGCATGGAGCGTAAACAGGCTAATCCAGCCTGCCGTATGAATCGCATCGGCATGCGGGTGATGCTGCCAACTTACTGATTTAGTGTATGATGGTGTTTTTGAGG